>NZ_JBRRET010000041.1:0-33082 GCF_056760435.1 Stenotrophomonas sp. STEN008
GTGCAGGGGCTGTCGGCACGCAGCGGTGTGCGGACGACGGCACCGTGTTGGGTGGGCAGGTGGGACACCTCCGGGTGTGGTATCCGCGCTAGCATGGGATCGCTCGGGTTGAGGCTGCCTGTGCGCAGGTGCGTGCGTTTTCCGTGTGGCGGGCGGGGGGGGGAGCAGAGGGGGGGAATGGGACCCCCCCCCCCCCCCGGGGCGGGGCCCCCCCCCCCACCCCCCCCCCCCCCCCGGGGGGGGGCGGGGCGCGGGGCCCCCCCCGGCGCCGCGGGGCCGGCCCCGCCGCTACCGGCCGGGCCGTCTGGTTCCGGTGTCATCGACAACGCATTCGTGAGCCCATCCATGTCGAAGATCGAAGTTTCCTCCGCCACCATGACGCCGCGCGAGATCGTGCAGGAGCTGGATCGGCACATCGTTGGCCAGCATGACGCCAAGCGCGCCGTGGCCATCGCCCTGCGCAACCGCTGGCGCCGCATGCAGCTGCCGGCCGAGCTGCGCAACGAGGTCATGCCGAAGAACATCCTGATGATCGGCCCGACCGGCGTCGGCAAGACCGAGATCGCGCGTCGCCTGGCCACGCTGGCCAATGCGCCGTTCGTGAAGGTCGAAGCGACCCGTTTCACCGAGGTCGGCTACGTCGGCAAGGACGTCGAACAGATCATCCGCGATCTGGCCGATACCGCGGTCAAGCTGTACCGCGAGCAGGCCAAGGTGCGCGTGCGCACCCAGGCAGAAGAACGTGCCGAAGACCGCATTCTCGATGCGCTGCTGCCACGCCGCAGCGGCGGCATCGGTTTCGACCCGGAAGTGGCGCGCAACGAGCCGTCGGCACAGGACAACGAAACCCGCTTCAAGTTCCGCAAGATGCTGCGCAATGGTGAGCTGGACGAGCGCGAGATTGAACTGGATCTGGCCGCCAACGTCAGCATGGACATCATGACGCCGCCGGGCATGGAGGAGATGGGCCAGCAGCTGAAGTCCATGTTCGCCAATCTCGGCGGTGGTGCCAAGGCGCACAAGCGCACCTTGACCATCAAGGCGGCACGCCCGCTGCTGCTGGAGGAAGAAGCCGGCAAGCTGGTCAACGAGGACGATATCCGCACTGCGGCGATCGAAGCCTGCGAGCAGCATGGCATCGTCTTCATCGACGAGATCGACAAGGTTGCCAAGCGCGGTGACAACGTGGGTGGTGGCGACGTCTCGCGTGAAGGCGTGCAGCGCGATCTGCTGCCGCTGGTGGAAGGCTCGAACGTGTCGACCAAGTACGGCACGATCAAGACCGACCATATCCTGTTCATCGCTTCCGGTGCCTTCCACCTGGCCAAGCCGAGCGATCTGATTCCGGAGCTGCAGGGTCGTTTCCCGATCCGCGTGGAACTGGGCGCGCTGAGCAAGGGTGATTTCGTGCGCATCCTGACCGAGCCGAAGGCGGCGCTGACCAAGCAGTACGAAGCGCTGCTGGCCACCGAAGGCGTCAAGGTCAGCTTCACTGCCGACGCCATCGACCGCCTGGCCGAGATCGCCTTCCAGGTGAACGAGCGCCAGGAGAACATCGGTGCCCGCCGCCTGCATACGGTACTGGAGCGCCTGCTGGATTCGCTCAGCTACGAAGCGCCTGACCGCGATGGCGAGACCCTGGCCATCGACAGCGCTTACGTCGATGCGCATCTGGGTGAACTGGTGCAGGATCCGGACCTGAGCCGCTACATCCTGTAACGCAGAAGGCCGCCGAAAGGCGGCCTTCTTGTTTGAGGGATCCGACCCCTGTGCGCTCAGGCCTCCGGCAACGGCGCAGGTACGGTGCCCGGCTCGAACACGCCTTCCTTCACGTAGGCGGCCAGGGTCATGTCCAGCGCGAGCATGCCGTCGCGCTGGAGATCCATCAGATCCGGCTCGACCATCGCGCCATGCAGCACCCCCAGCACGGTCGCGTGCAGCATGCGCGCGGCGATCTTCGGGTCGGCGCCTTCGCGCAGCTGGCCCAGCGCCTGCGCGCGTCGCAGCGCACGCTCCATCCGGTCCAGCGCGTCGCGGAAACCGGCCTGCTGGAGTTCGGTCAGCACCTTGGTGTCGGCCGAAGCATCGCTGCGCAGCATGATCTCCATGGTCTTGCGCAGGCGCTCGTCTTCGGACAGCTCGATGAAGGAATGGATCATCACCGCGCGCAGATCATGCACCGGCGTATCGCGCTGCTCGGTGGAGGTGCGCTCCAGTTCCTGCATGAAAGGCAGGTGCACCCGTTCGATGATCGCGGCCAGCACCTCGCCCTTGTTCTTGAAGTGCCAGTACACGGCGCCGCGGGTATAGCCGGCGCGGGCACCGATCATCTCCAGCGTGGTACGGGCCACGCCATGTTCATGGAAGCAGGCTTCGGCGGCGTCAAGGATGCCTTCCCGGGTTGCCTGGGTGTCCTCTTTGGTCTTGCGGGCCATGGGTACGAGTACGGGTGAAACGTGGCTGAATTGTACCTGTTTACAAACAAACAAGCATGTATGTATATTTCACCTCCATCGTTCCCGTCGTGTGCGTGGCTGTCCTGTTCCGGCACCCATGCCTGCCCGGGTGGGCGTTGTACGTGAGGCCTCAACCCGTTCCCGGGAGGTGTCCGCCGTATCAGCGCCTGCTGAGATTCTTCCTTCCAAGAGCCTTCCCCATGTTGCTGAGCCGAATCCGACCCTTTGCGCTGTCGCTGGCCATCGCCACGACCGTGGCCGCCTGTGGCGGCGAACCCCAGGCCCCCGAACAGGGGCCCGGCCAGGTCAGCGTGGTCACGCTGAAGTCCGAGACCGTGGGCCTGACCCGCGAGTTGCCGGGCCGGACCAATGCCTTCCTGGTGGCCGAAGTCCGTCCGCAGGTCAGCGGCATCGTGGCCAAGCGCCTGTTTACCGAGGGCGGCATGGTCAAGGCCGGCGAGCCGTTGTACCAGCTGGATGACGCCAGCTACCGCGCCCAGGCCAACAGTGCCCGCGCACAGCTGGCCCGCGCCGAAGCCACGGCCAACGCCGCGCGCCTGAGTGCCAAGCGCATCACCGAGCTGGCCAAGGTCGATGCGGTCAGCCAGCAGGATCTGGAAAACGCCGTAGCCGCGCAGAAGCAGGCCGAGGCCGATGTCGGCGCCGCCCGGGCTTCGCTGGATTCGGCCAACGTCACGCTGGGCTACGCCCGCATCACCGCGCCCATCAGCGGCCGCATCGGCAAGTCCAGCGTCACCCAGGGTGCGCTGGTGAACGCCGGCCAGGCCGACGCCTTGGCCACAGTGCAGCAGCTGGATCCGATCTATGTCGACCTCACCCAGTCCTCGGCCGAGCTGCTGCAGCTGCGCCGCGAGCTGGCCGCCGGCCGCCTGCAGGACAACCAGCAGACGCCGGTCAGCATCCTGCTGGAAGACGGCAGCGCTTTCGAGCACAAGGGCACGCTGGAGTTCTCCGAAGTCAGCGTCGATCCAGCCACCGGCAGCTTCGGCCTGCGGGTCAAGGTGGAGAACCCCGATGGCCTGCTGATGCCGGGCATGTACGTGCGCGCAGTGATCGGTGGCGGCGTGCGCAGCGACGCGGTGCTGGTGCCGATGCAGGGCATCGCCCGCGATGCCAAGGGTGACACCACGGCGATGGTGGTCGGCAAGGACAGCAAGGTCGAAGTCCGCCCGGTCAAGGTCAGCCGCACCATCGGCGACAAGTGGCTGGTCGAGGATGGCCTGAAGCCCGGCGACAAGGTCATCGTCGAAGGCCTGCAGAAGATCGGCCCCGGCATGCCGGTCAACGCCACCGAAAAGGGCGCCGCACCGGCCAAGCCGGCCGCTGCCCCGCCTGCGGCTCCGGCCGGCGACGCGAAGTAAGCGGAGAATTCCATGGCACGCTTTTTCATCGATCGACCCATCTTCGCGTGGGTCATCGCCATCATCATCATGCTCGCCGGCGGCCTGGCCCTGTTCAAGCTGCCGGTCTCGATGTATCCCAACGTCGCTCCGCCGGCGGTGGAAATCAGCGCCACCTACCCGGGTGCCTCGGCCAAAGTGGTCGAAGACTCGGTGACGCAGATCATCGAGCAGAACATGAAGGGGCTTGATGGCCTGATCTACTTCTCCTCCAACAGCTCGGCCAACGGCCAGGCGACCATCACCCTGACCTTCGAGAGCGGTACCAATCCGGACATCGCGCAGGTGCAGGTGCAGAACAAGCTGCAGCTGGCCATGCCGCTGCTGCCGCAGGAAGTGCAGCGGCAGGGCATCAACGTGGCCAAGTCCAGCTCGGGCTTCCTGAACGTGATCGCCTTCGTCTCCGAAGACGGCAGCATGGATGCCAACGACATCGCCGATTACGTCGGCTCCAATGTCGTCGATCGCCTGAGCCGAGTCCCGGGCGTGGGCAACATCCAGGTCTTCGGCGGCAAGTACGCCATGCGCATCTGGCTGGACCCGAACAAGCTGCATACCTATGGCCTGTCGGTGCCGGAAGTGACCGCAGCGATCCAGGCACAGAACGCACAGGTGGCGATCGGCCAGCTGGGCGGCGCGCCCTCGGTCAAGGGCCAGCAGCTCAACGCCACGATCAATGCGCAGTCGCGCCTGCAGACGCCGGAGCAGTTCCGCAACATCGTCGTGCGCGGCGCGCAGGACGGTGCCGAACTGCGCCTGGGTGATGTCGCCCGCGTCGAGCTGGGCGCGGAGTCCTACGACTTCGTCACCCGCTACAACGGCCAGCCGGCTAGCGGCCTGGCCGTCACCCTGGCCACCGGCGCCAATGCGCTCGACACTGCCGCCGGCGTGGATGCCGCGCTGGACGACCTGAAGAACTTCTTCCCGGCCGGCCTGAAGGCCGAGATTCCGTACGACACCACGCCGTTCGTACGCGTGTCGATCAAGGGCGTCGTGCAGACCCTGATCGAAGCGATCGTGCTGGTGTTCGTGGTGATGTACCTGTTCCTGCAGAACTTCCGCGCCACCCTGATCCCGACCATCGCCGTGCCGGTGGTGCTGCTGGGCACGTTCGGCGTACTGGCGATGCTCGGCTTCTCGGTGAACATGCTGACCATGTTCGCGATGGTGCTGGCGATCGGCCTGCTGGTGGACGACGCCATCGTGGTGGTGGAGAACGTCGAGCGCATCATGTCCGAGGAGGGCCTGTCGCCGCTGGAGGCCACCCGCAAGTCGATGGGCCAGATCACCGGTGCACTGGTCGGCATCGGCCTGGTGCTGTCGGCCGTCTTCGTGCCGATGGCCTTCATGAGTGGCTCCACCGGCGTGATCTACCGGCAGTTCTCGGCCACGATCGTTTCGGCGATGGCGCTGTCGGTGCTGGTCGCGATCGTACTGACCCCGGCGCTGTGCGCCACGCTGCTCAAGCCGCTGAAGAAGGGCGAGCATCATGTCGCCCACCGCGGCCTGGCCGGTCGCTTCTTCAACGGCTTCAACCGGGGTTTCGACCGCACCAGCGAAAGCTACCAGCGTGGTGTACGCGGCATCCTGAACCGTCCGTGGCGTTTCATGGGCATCGTCGCCGCGCTGTTCGTACTGATGGCGGTTCTGTTCGTGCGCCTGCCCAGCTCGTTCCTGCCCAATGAAGACCAGGGCGTGCTGATGGCGCTGGTGCAGGCCCCGGTCGGCGCCACCCAGGAACGTACCCTGGAATCGATCGCGGCACTGGAGAACCACTTCCTGGAGAACGAGAAGGCGGCGGTCGAGTCGGTGTTCTCGGTGCAGGGCTTCAGCTTCGCCGGCATGGGCCAGAACGCGGGCATGGCCTTCGTCAAGCTGAAGGACTGGAGCGAGCGTGACGCCGACAACGGCGTGATGCCGATCACCGGCCGCGCCATGGCTGCGCTGGGTGGGATCAAGGACGCCTTCATCTTCGCCTTCCCGCCGCCGGCGATCCCGGAGCTGGGCACTGCTTCGGGCTACACCTTCTTCCTGAAGGACAACAGCGGCCAGGGCCACGATGCACTGGTGGCCGCGCGTGACCAGCTGCTCGGCCTGGCGGCCGGCAGCAAGAAGCTGGCCAACGTCCGCCCGAACGGCCAGGAAGACACGCCGCAGTTCCGCATCGACATTGATGTGGCCAAGGCAACGTCGCTGGGGCTGTCGATCGCCCAGGTCAATACCACCCTGGCCACCGCATGGGGCAGCGCGTACATCGATGATTTCGTCGACCGTGGCCGCGTCAAGCGTGTGTTCGTGCAGGCCGACCAGCCGTTCCGCATGGTGCCGGAGGACTTCGATCTCTGGTCGGTGAAGAACGATAAGGGCGAGATGGTTCCGTTCAGCGCCTTCGCCAGCAAGCACTGGGATTACGGCTCGCCGCGCCTGGAGCGCTACAACGGCGTGTCGGCAATGGAAATCCAGGGCGAACCGGCCCCGGGAGTCGCCTCCGGTGACGCCATGGCGGAGATCGAGCAGCTGGCCAAGCAGCTGCCGGCGGGCTTCGGCATCGAGTGGACCGCGATGTCCTATCAGGAACGCCAGGCCGGCTCGCAGACCCCGCTGCTGTACACGCTATCGCTGATGATCGTGTTCCTGTGCCTGGCCGCGATGTACGAAAGCTGGAGTGTTCCGACCGCCGTGCTGCTGGCCGCCCCGCTGGGTATCCTCGGCGCGGTGCTGGCCAACACCTTCAAGGGCCTGGAGCGCGACATCTACTTCCAGGTGGCAATGCTGACCACGGTGGGCCTGACCAGCAAGAACGCGATCCTGATCGTCGAGTTCGCCAAGGAAAACCTGGAGAAGGGGGCCGGCCTGATCGAATCGATCATGCATGCCGTGCGCGATCGCCTGCGTCCCATCGTGATGACCTCGCTTGCATTCGGCATGGGCGTGGTGCCGCTGGCGATCTCCACCGGTGCCGGTTCCGGCGCCAAGCAGGCCATCGGCATCGGCGTGCTGGGCGGCATGATCGTCGGCACCGCGCTGGGCGTGTTCTTCGTGCCGCTGTTCTTCGTGGTGGTGCAGCGCGTGTTCAAACGCAGGACCGCCGAGTGATGGAATCCGGCAGCGCCGGGCCATGCCTGGCGGATGCCTTACCGCGTAGCTGCCGGGAACGGCCCGGCGCTACCACCGTGACCCCCAAGGTGTCGCCATGAAATTCTCTTCTCTTGCTGTATCCCTGGCCGCCGTGCTCACGGTCGCCGGCTGCTCCACCCTCGCGCCGAAGGACACGGCCGTTGCCCCGGCGATTCCTGCGCAGTGGCCGGCAGAGGCCACGCAGGGCCAGGTTGCCGATGTGGCCACGCTGGGCTGGCGTGACTTCTTCACCGATCCACGCCTGCAGCAGGTGATCGGCCAGGCGCTGGACAACAACCGCGACCTGCGTGTGGCCGTGCTCAATGTCGAGCGCGCACGCGGCCAGTACCGGGTGCAGCGCGCCGACCGGGTGCCGGGTGTGGCCTTCACCGGGCAGATGGAGCGCACAGGTACGGATGCGGGAGTCACCGAGCAGTTCACTGCCGGCGTCGGTGTGGCCGAATTCGAGCTGGACCTGTTCGGCCGCGTGCGCAACCTCAGCGAAGCAGCCCTGCAGCAGTACTTTGCCATCGCCGCCAACCGCCGTAATGCACAGCTGAGCCTGGTGGCCGAGACGGCAACGGCGTGGCTGACCTACGGCGCCGACAGCCAGCAGCTGAAGATCGCCGAAGCGACGCTGAAGACCTATGAGGATTCGCTGCGCCTGGCAGAAGCACGCCATGAACGTGGCGGCAGTTCAGCACTTGAACTGACCCAGACCCGCACCCTGGTCGAAACCGCGCGCACCGATGCCGCACGCCTGCGCGGCCAGCTCGCGCAGGACCGCAATGCCCTGGCGCTGCTGGCCGGTGGCCAGGTCGACCCGGCTCTGCTGCCGGATGGCATCGAGCCGCAGTTGCTGGCACTGGCCCCACCACCGGCCGGCCTGCCCAGCGACGTGCTGCTGCTGCGCCCGGACATCATGGCGGCCGAACACCAGTTGCTGGCCGCCAACGCCAACATCGGCGCTGCCCGCGCAGCGTTCTTCCCGAGCATTTCGCTGACAGGCAGCATCGGCAGCGGATCGAACGAACTGTCGAACCTCTTCGACAGCGGCACGCGCGTGTGGAGCTTCCTGCCGAAGATCACCCTGCCGATCTTCCAGGGCGGCCGTCTGCGTGCCAATCTCGACATCGCCAATGCAGATCGTGATATCGCATTGGCGCAGTACGAGAAGGCGATCCAGAACGGCTTCCGCGAAGTGGCGGATGCGCTGTCGATGAATGTCAGCCTGGATGAGCAGGTCAGCGCGCAGCAGCGTCTGGTCGACGCGGCCGAGCAGGCCAACCGGCTGTCGCAGGCACGCTATGACGCCGGCCTGGACAGCTTCGTCAGCCTGCTCGACGCGCGTCGTACGGCCTACAGCGCGCAGCAGACGCGGCTGCAGGCGCAACTGGCCCAGCAGGCCAACCGCATCACCCTGTACAAGGTGCTGGGCGGCGGCTGGCACGAACGCAGCTGACGGGACGCGCCGGGCATGGCCCGGCGCGGATTCCGGTAGCGCCGGGTCATACCCGGCGGCTTTTCGGTCAGACGTTCGCAAAGTCTGACGCAGGCCGCGCTGCGCGCTCGCCGGGCATGGCCCGGCGCTTCCTGGAGGTGGATTGCGGTAGCGCCGGGTCATACCCGGCGGCTCTTCGGCCAGACATTCGCAAGGCTCGGTACTACCGCAGGGACCAGCGGCACCAGGCGAATGGATACTCGTCCAGCTGAACCGCCAGCCCCGCACGAACGGGATTGCCAAGGATGTACAGCGCATGGCGCCTGATTGCATCTTCAGTGCGCACCGCATGATCGAAGTAGCTCGGCTGCCATAGCGGCGTCTGCACGCCAAATTGCTGCCCCAACAGCCTGCTGCTGCGTGATTTCAGCGTTCCCATCAGGCGCGCAAGTGTTCCATCACGGAGTTGCACCAGCCAATGCAGATGATCGGGCATGACGACCCATGCGAATGAATGGCTGAGTCCCATGTGTTCGACGTAGCGAAGCGAATCCACAAGGCATGCAGCACAACGGGGATCCGCAAAAACACGCCGACGTTGCCGCACGACGGTCGTGAGCACATAGTAGCCTTCGATGCGCGAATCGCGGCTGCGCGTTAGGTGACGACTGGACATGCGGCCAGTCTGTGCCGGAGGGATGCATGCGTTTATCAGCGATTGCCAATGAATCACGTGGGGAACCGCCGTGTTGCAGCTTCACCTTGAGGAGCCGCGTTGCGCGCTCGCCGGGCATGGCCCGGCGCTACCTGTAGGTGGATTGCGGTAGCGCTAGGTCATATCCGGCGGCGCTTCGATCAGGCCTTCGCAGGGCCTGACGCAGGCCGCGCTACGCGCTCGCCGGGCATGGTCCGACGTGGATTACGGTAGCGCCGGGTCATACCCGGCGGCGCTTCGATCAGGTGTTCGCAGGTCGTCAGGGCTACACCGCTTCGTCATCACGGCGCACCGTGTGGCAGGCCCGCACACGGGCCAGGGCGTCGCCGGCTTCGCGTGCCATCCGCTCATACTCGGCGCGGATCTCTTCCAGCCGCTGCTCGTCCAGTTCTTCCAGATCCAGCAGCTCGTTGTTGGCTTCCGCGGTGGCCCGGATCAGTTCGTCCAGCTTGATCTGCATCGCCGCGGTATCGGCGTTCTGCGTGTGCTGGATCAGGAAGACCATCAGGAAGGTGATGATGGTGGTGCCGGTGTTGATGACCAGCTGCCAGGTGTCGTTGAAACCGAACACCGGGCCGGAGATGCCCCACACCACCACGATGGCTACTGCACCCAGAAAGGTCCACGGAGAGCCGGTGGCGGCCGCGGCCTTCTTGGCGATGGTATTGAACAGGTTTCTTGCTTTCATCGTCGTCGTCCCGCTGGGATGACGTGATGATCGGCGCGTGGCCGTGCAGCCTGCGTGCAGCAGGCCTGCTCAGGCGCGCAGCCGCGGTGCGTCCTGCAGGCGCACGCGGCTGGCCTGGTAGACGTGCTGCCAGCAGCGGTCAACGAACTCGCGGGCCTGTGCTTCGCTCAGCCGCGGCATGATCTGCAGCGCATACTGGGTCTGGAACATCTCGTCACGCTGCGCGTTGCTGGCGCGCGGCTGGGTGATCAGCGAATCGCAGGCGAACTTGATCCAGGGCACGTAGGAGCCGAACGAATTATGAGGCAGCGCACCGTCGGCGTGCTGGCGGCGCCAGTGGTCGAGTTCCGCATCGACGTCGATGACCGGGGGAATGGCGGGGACTTCAGTGTGCATGTCGATCCAATCGGTTGAGGTGGACGTGGAGTGGGGGGAATCGCAGTGTTGCCTGATCACCGGTGGAAGCGGTGTCATCGCAATGTGGAAACAGCGTTGCGATTGCCGATCAGTTGGGCGTGCTCGACCACGCCGAGGTCTTCAGCGATGTCCGCCATCGCGTTGCACAGGCGGACGTGGTCGCGTGGATGGTCGCGCACCAGTTCCAGCTGCATGCTCTGATAAGCGGTCCAGAACAGGGCGCCGCGCCGATGCAACCGATATTGGCCCCGCAGGCGGGCGCGGATTCCGTCAAGGATCAGATTGGGCGTGGGGCTTGCAGCGTGCGCGCACATGGCTGGCTCCGCCGGGGTAGGGGGCCCCGGTAACCCCACCGTAGGCGTGCCGGAGCGGTGGGGTGTTACCGCGGCGTGTGCATGCGTGCCGACGGAGTGCGCAGCGCGTCACATCGAACGCCGCAGACGCTGACTGCACAAGGGCCTGCCGCGGATGAAGCATTCATTAAACGCGGGCTGGGGTCAGTCCACGGCACTCATTCGCCGATGTCTTCGTTCCAGATCTCGGGATATTGCGCAATGAAGCTCCCGAGCAGGTCGACGCATTCCTGGCTGTCGAGGTCGATCACATTGACGCCGTTTTCGCGCAGCCAGTCGATGCCGCCCTGGAACGTGCGGGACTCGCCGACCACCACGGTGCCGATGTTGAACTGGCGCACCAGTCCCGAGCAGTACCAGCACGGGGCCAGGGTGGTCACCATGATCGTGTCGCGGTAGCGACGCTGGCGCCCGGCCTTGCGGAAGGCGTCGGTCTCGCCGTGCACGGAGGGATCGCCTTCCTGCACCCGGCGGTTGTGGCCGCAGCCGAGCAGGCGACCGTCGTTGTGGTACAGCGCCGCGCCGATCGGCACGCCGCCCTCGGCCAAGCCCTGGCGGGCTTCGGCGATGGCGGTCTGCAGCAGGGCCTGGTAATCAGGTGTGGTGATCATGCGGGGCTCCGGAAGGTCATGGGCTGCCATGATAAGGCGCCGTTCCCCCGCAGCGGCCCTGGCGGTGCGATAATCGGGACATGAGCGAATCCCCCTACAAATCCGGTACCACCCATTTCGGGTTCCGCGACGTCGCCGCCAAGGACAAGCAGAGGCTGGTCGGGCAGGTGTTCACCTCGGTCGCGCGCAACTACGACCTGATGAACGACCTGATGAGCCTGGGCGTGCACCGGGCGTGGAAGCGTTACTACGTGGCGACCGCGCAGGTGAAGCCCGGTGACCGCGTGCTTGACCTCGCGGGGGGCACTGGCGACATTGCCGCCCTGCTGAAGGAGCGCGTCGGCGCCGAAGGTTCGGTGGTTCTGGGCGACATCAATGCCGGCATGCTGTCGGTGGGCCGTGATCGCCTCACCAACCGCGGCCTGGTGCTGGGCCTGGACTACGTCCAGTGCAATGCCGAGGCCCTGCCGTTCCCGGACAACAGCTTCGACCTGGTCACCATCGCCTTCGGCCTGCGCAACGTGACCGACAAGGATGCCGGCCTGCGCGAGATGTACCGCGTGCTCAAGGTCGGCGGCCAGGCGCGTGTGCTGGAGTTCTCCGAGGTCACCGCCGACTGGTTCAAGCCGATCTACGACTTCCACTCGTTCAAGATCCTGCCGAAGCTGGGCAAGCTGTTCGCCAATGATTCGGACAGCTACCAGTACCTGGCCGAGAGCATCCGCAAGCATCCGCCGCAGGACGAGCTGAAGGCCATGATGGGCGAGGCCGGTTTCGAGCGCTGCCACTACAAGAACCTGACCGGCGGCATCGTGTCGATCCACTCCGGCTACAAGCTGTAAGGCATCCAGGGCCGCCGGGCTTGGCCCGGCATCCGTCGGTAGCGCCGGCCGCCCTGCCTTACCCCGCACCGCGCAACGCCTGCGGGGCCGGAGGGAGGTACCATTGGGGTTTGCTCCCCGTAACGGTCCCGATTCATGCGCAATCCGCTGATGCTCCTTCCGTTGGCCGTGGCCCTGGCCGCCGGCTGCTCCCAGGAGGCGGCCGCGCCCGCCGCCGCCCCGACTGCCGAAAAGGCCCCCGCCGCTCCCGTGAACGCCGAGAACCGCAGCCACGACGAAAGCTCGTACGCCGAGCCGGACAAGGTCGTCATCAAGGACATCGCGCTGGACCTGAAGCTGGACTTCGACCAGAAGCAGATCGGCGGTACCGCGACCTACACCCTGGAATGGAAGCAGAAGGACGCCACGCAGCTGGTGCTCGACACCCGCGAGCTGACCGTGTCCAAGGTCGAAGCCGTTGCCGCTGACGGCGCGCGCAGCCCGCTGAAGTTCGAGCTGGCGGCGGCCGACAAGGTGTTCGGCAGCAAGCTGACCATCGAGGCCCCGCAGCAGCCGGCCAAGGTCGAGGTGACCTACCACACCGCGCCGACCGCCTCGGGCCTGCAGTGGCTGGCGCCGTCGATGACCGAAGGCAAGAAGCTGCCCTTCATGTTCAGCCAGTCGCAGGCCATCCATGCCCGTTCCTGGGTGCCGCTGCAGGACACCCCGAGCGTGCGCTTCACCTACAGCGCGCACGTGGTCTCGCGCCCGGACGTCATGGTGCTGATGAGCGCCGACAACGACCCCAAGGCCGCGCGTGATGGTGACTACACCTTCAAGATGCCGCAGCCGATCCCGTCCTACCTGCTGGCGATCGCCGCCGGCGACCTGGTGTTCGAGCCGATCTCCGGCCGCTCCGGCGTCTGGGCCGAACCGACCATGGTCGGCAAGGCGGCCAAGGAATTCGAGGACACCGAGAAGATGATCGGTGCCGCCGAGAAGCTGTACGGCGAGTACCGCTGGGGCCGTTACGACATGCTGGTGCTGCCGCCGTCGTTCCCGTTCGGCGGCATGGAGAACCCGCGCCTGACCTTCGCCACCCCGACCGTGATCGTCGGCGACAAATCGCTGGTCTCGCTGGTCGCCCACGAACTGGCGCACAGCTGGTCGGGCAACCTGGTGACCAACGCGAGCTGGAAGGACATCTGGCTCAACGAGGGCTTCACCACCTACGTCCAGGGCCGCATCACCGAAGCACTGTACGGCAAGGAGATGGCCGAAATGGAGCGGCAGATCGACCAGACCGACCTGCTGGCGGAAGTGAAGGACATGAGCCCCGCCGACCAGGCGCTGGCGCTGCCGCCGCTGAACGAGCGTGACCCCGATGAAGCCCTGAGCCAGGTGGCCTACGTCAAGGGTTCCTGGTTCCTGGAGTTCCTGGAACAGCGTTTCGGCCGCGAGACCTTCGATCCGTTCCTGCGCGGCTGGTTCGATGACCACGCCTTCCAGAGCGCGAATACCGACCAGTTCGTCGAGTACCTGAAGAAGAACCTGCTGCCGAAGAACCCGTCGGCAGTGACGGAAGCCGAACTGAAGGCATGGCTGGACGAGCCGGGCATCCCGGCGTTCGCGGCCAAGGCGCAGTCGCGCAACTTCAGCAGCGTCGATACCGCGCGCATCGCCTTCACCAGCGCCGGCACCGTGCCCAGCAGCCAGGTCATCGCTGACTGGAGCACCCAGGAGTGGGTGCGCTTCATCGACGGCCTGGGCACGACCCAGCCGCTGGACACGCTGGCCACGCTGGACAAGGCCTTCCACTTCACGGGCACGCCGAATGGCGAGATCGCCATGCGCTGGTATCCGCTGGCCATCCGCAGCGGCTACGAGCCGGCCAATGAGGCCGCGGCGGCATTCATCGAGCGTGTCGGCCGTCGCAAGCTGATCCTGCCGATCTACGCCGAACTGGTGAAGACGCCGAAGGGGCTGGAGCTGGCCAAGCAGGCCTTCGAGAAGGCCAAGCCGGGCTACCATCCGATCACCACTGCCTCGGTCCAGGACATGCTGGCCAAGGCCGAAGCCAAGTAAGAACAAGCGCCGGGCACTGCCCGGCGCTTTTTTTTGTAGAGTCGAGCCATGCGCGACTTTGCAAGCATGCGAAAAACACGAAGGACCTCTGCCATGAAACGACTGATCCTGCTCACCGCCTGCACCCTGGCCCTGGCCGCCTGCAGCAATCCCGAAGAAGAGCGCAAGGCGCAGGAAGCCGCCGCGGCCGCCGTTCAGGCGCAGAAGGAAGCCAAGGCCGAGGACGTGGCCAGGCAGTACGACATGGCCGTCGCCGCGCAGGACTGGGAGCGCGCGCGACTGCATGGCGCCGCGCTGCTGGATGAGTACAAGGACACGGCCGCCGCCGAGCGCATCGCCGCAGGCTTCGAAGAGGTCAAGGCCAAGGGCGATGCCGCGCGCGACCTGCGCCGCATGCAGGCGCTGTGGCAGTACAACCAGATCCCGGTCGGCAACAAGGGCAACCAGATTTCGGCGCAGATCTACAGCAAGGAACGGGTGGACGTGGATGGCAGCGGCGCAAAGCCGGTGCAGCTGGTGTTCCGCGATCACCCGGAGTGGAAGCGGCACGCCTACCTGGTGCTGCAGGCCGGCGATTTCCGCTGCCCGCAGTGTACGGTGAAGGTGACCGTGGACGACGGCAAGCCGGTGTCGATGGCCGCCTGGCGGCCGCAGACCGATGAGGCGATTGCGCTGTTCATCACCGACCAGAAGGCGCTGTGGAAGCTGGCGCGCAAGGGCAGGTCGATCAGCATCGAGTTCCCGGTCAAGGCCGGCGGCACCCGCACGGCGGTGTTCGAAACCGGTGGCGTCGACGCCAGCCGCATGCCGCAGTGGTGGCAGTGATGCCGGGCGCGGCCACGGCCGCGCAGGCGCTGCCCGCGATCCGCCACTGGGTGTTCGACATGGACGGAACGCTGACCGTCGCCGTGCATGATTTTGCCGCGATCCGCCGCGCATTGGAGATCGCCGCCGAGGAAGACATCCTCGACCATATCGCGGCGCTGCCTGACGCATCGGCTCAGGCCAAGCGTGAGTGGTTGCTGGACCACGAGCGCGGGCTGGCCGAGGACGCGCTGCCCGCGCCGGGCGCGGTGACGCTGCTGCGCGCGCTGGCGGCCGCCGGGTGCCGGCTGGGCATCCTGACCCGTAACGACCATGCGCTGGCGAAGCTGACGCTGGAGGCGATCGGGGTCGGGGCGTTGTTCGACGATGCCGACATCGTCGGCCGTGATGAAGCGGTGCCCAAGCCCTCGCCGGATGGCCTGCAGCAGCACCTGCGGCGTTGGGGCGTTGCAGCGACGGAGGCGGTGATGGTTGGCGACCACGCCTACGACCTGGAGTGCGGCCGTGCCGCAGGCACGCACACCGTGCTGGTCAATCTGCCGGAGAACCCATGGCCGGGCCGCGCCGATTGGCACTTCGCCGATTGCCGCGCCCTGTTGGCGGCCTGGCAGGGCGCATGACCGTGTAGAGCCGAGCCCACGCTCGGCTGCTCTGCGGTCAGATCGCGCTGGCGCGCGCAGGCCGAGCATGGCTCGGCTCTACAGAGAGCAGGCAACGTGTCGGTCGGAAGTTCCGGTAGTGCCGGCAGGCTTACGCGCCCAGCGCGTATCCGAACTGCTGCTTGAACTGCTCGTTGAACTCATCGAAGGTGAAGCGCTGGTTCTGGGTGCCCGGGTGCTCGACCTTCAGTGCGCCCATCAGGTTGCCCATGCGGCCGATGGTCAGCCAGTCGTAGCCTTTCTGGATGCCGTAGATCAGGCCGGCGCGGAAGGCATCGCCGCAGCCGGTTGGATCGACCACACGGCGCTCGTGCGCCGGCGGGATGTCGTAGCTCTTGTCCGGCGTGTGGATGACCGCGCCCTTCGGGCCGCGGGTGGTGATGTAGGCCTGCACGCGGCTGACGATTTCCTTCTCGTCCCAGCCGGTGCGTTCCTGCAGCAGGTTCGACTCGTAGTCGTTGACCACCACGTAGTCGGCCTGCTCGATGAACTGGCGCAGCTCCGGTCCGTTGAACAGCGGCATGGCCTGGCCCGGGTCGAAGATGAACGGGATGCCGTCCTCGTGGAACTCCAGCGCGTTCTGGATCATGCCTTCGCGGCCGTCCGGGCCGACCAGGCCCAGGGTCACGCCCGGCACGCCACGCACGTGGTTCTCGTAGGAGCGCATCATCGCGCCCGGGTGGAAGGCGGTGATCTGGTTGTTGTCGTGGTCGGTGGTGATGAAGGCCTGCGGGGTGAACAGCTCATCGATCACGCGCACGCGCGACAGGTCGATGCCCAGGCCATCGAAGTACTCGCGGTACGGGCCGAAGTCCGAGCCGACCGTGCCCATCGGGATCGGGTGGCCGCCCAGTAGATGCAGGTTGTAGGCGATGTTGCCGGCGCAGCCGCCGAACTCGCGGCGCATCCGCGGGACCAGGAACGACACGTTCAGGATGTGCACCTTGTCCGGCAGGATGTGATTCTTGAACTGGTCCGGAAACACCATGATGGTGTCGAAGGCAAGAGAACCACAGATCAGAGCGGACATCGATGTAAGCCTATGCGGTGAATTTTGGGGTGGGCCTGCCCGCTTCGACGGGCAAGCAAACGGCGCCCTTGGGCGCCCGACGGCGCAAAGGTTACCCGCTGGTGCCGCTCAGGGCCAGAAGCGGGTGATGCCGGATCAGGCCCAAAGCCTGTGAAGACGCGGGTTCAGCTGGATTTTTCCTTGCTCGGCGGCAGGCGGGTTGCTAGGCTTGTCGGCCTCGATTTCTGCCCATTTTTTCGCCATCCCGCGGCGGGCACGACACCCCTCAGGACTCCTTCCTCAGATGTTCAAGAAACTCCGTGGCATGTTCTCCAATGACCTGTCCATCGACCTGGGCACGGCCAACACCCTCATTTACGTGCGCGGGCAGGGGATCGTGCTGAATGAGCCTTCGGTCGTGGCCGTGCGCCAGGACCGTGCCATCGGTGGCACCCGCTCGGTGGCAGCCGTCGGTGCCGAGGCCAAGCAGATGCTGGGCCGTACCCCGGGCCACATCACCACCATCCGCCCGATGAAGGATGGCGTCATCGCCGACTTCACCTATACCGAGGCGATGCTCAAGCACTTCATCAAGAAGGTGCACAAGTCCCGCGTGCTGCGCCCGAGTCCGCGCGTGCTGGTCTGTGTGCCGGCCGGCTCGACCCAGGTCGAGCGTCGTGCGATCAAGGAATCGGCCGAGGAAGCCGGTGCCCGCGACGTGTACCTGATCGAAGAGCCGATGGCCGCTGCGATCGGCGCCGGCATGCCGGTCACCGAAGCCCGTGGCTCGATGGTCATCGATATCGGCGGTGGCACCACCGAAGTGGCGGTCATCTCCCTCAACGGCATCGTCTATTCGGCCTCCGTCCGCATCGGTGGCGACCGCTTCGACGAGTCGATCACCAACTACGTGCGCCGCAACCACGGCATGCTGATCGGTGAAGCCACGGCCGAGCGCATCAAGGTGGAGCTGGGCTGTGCCTACCCGCAGGCAGAGGTGCAGGAGCTGGAGATTTCCGGCCGCAACCTCGCCGAGGGCGTGCCGAAGATGATCAAGATCAGCTCCAACGAAGTGCTCGAAGCCCTGCACGAACCCCTGTCGGGCATCGTCAGCGCGGTCAAGCTGGCCCTGGAGCAGACGCCGCCGGAACTGTGCGCCGACGTCGCCGAGCGCGGCATCGTGCTGACCGGTGGTGGCGCCCTGCTGCGTGACCTGGATCGCCTGATCTCCGAGGAGACCGGCCTGCACGTGCAGGTGGCCGACGATCCGCTGACCTGCGTGGCCCGCGGCGGCGGTCGTGCGCTGGAGCTGGTCGACATGCACGGCAACGAGTTCTTTGCGCCGGAATAAGCCGTCCCGGCCGTTCCTGCCCGCAGCGCCCCTCCGGGGTGCGGCCCGTCGCGTTGGCGGGCCGGCACCGGCGGGGCGTCCGCGTGTTTCCCCTCCGCCTTCTGCCAGTTGAATCGTTGCCGTGCCGCCCTACGCCGGTCCTCCCGTTGCTTCCCGATCCGGTGATGCCGCCAGCCCGCTGCGGCTGCTGGCCTATCTCGCGCTGGCCATCACCCTGATCGTCCTCGACGACCAGGCCGGTTGGCTGGCGCGCCTGCGTGAACAGGCCAACACCCTGGTGCAGCCGGTCTGGGCCCTGGCAGGCCTGCCGGGCAAGCTGGGCAGCCAGGTCAAGGACAACGCGGCCAGCCACAGCCAGCTGGTCAGCGAGAACCGCGAGCTGCGCAACCAGCTGCTGCTGGCCAACGCCCGCCTGACCCGTCTGCAGACCGCTGCACTGGACAATGCCCAGCTGCGCGAACTGCTGAACGTGGCCGAGCGCAGCGGACTGGACGTGCAGTTGGCGCCGATCCTCGATATCGACCTGGACCCGGTGAAACAGCGTCTGGTACTCGACGCAGGCAGCCGCGAGGGAGTGCATGTCGGCCAGGCGGTGATCGACGCCGGTGGGCTGATGGGCCAGGTGATCAGCGTTACCGGCGGCAGCTCTACCGTGCTGCTGCTGACCGACCCCGACCATGCCGTGCCGGTGACCGTGGCCCGCAACGGTGTCCGCCTGATCGTCTACGGTCGCGGCGATACGCTGGAACTGCGCGACATCCCGCTCAGTGCCGGGGTGGAAGTGGGCGATGAGATCGTCACCTCCGGTCTCGGTGGCCGTTTCCCGGCCGGTTTCCCGGTCGGCACCATCACCGCGCTGCGCCCGGATGACACCCATGCCTTCCTGGTCGGTGAGCTGAAGCCGGCCGCACAGCTCGACCGCGGCCGCGATGTGCTGCTGCTGCGCCCGGGCGCAGCGATCCGCATCCCGCCGGAAGTACGCCTGCAGCTGGAGGACACCGCGCCGGGCGGGCCAGCCAATGCGGCTACCGTGCCGGTCCCGTCAATTCCGGCAGCAGCACCGTCAGCAGCACCGGCAGACACCCGCGCAGGGCAGCCGTCGGCGCCGGCCGTCACTCCGGCGTCTTCGACCGCCCCGGATCCGCAGCCGGCAGCCGGACCGGCCGCCGCCGCAGAGGTCCAGCGATGAGCCGCCTGCGCGACAATCCCTGGGTGCTGCCGGCCAGTCTGGTGGTGGCCCTGCTGCTGGGCCTGCTGCCGCTGCCGGCCCTGCTGCAGCCGCTGCGCCCGTACTGGCTGGCGCTGGTGCTGGCGTACTGGGTGATCGAAACGCCCGAGCGCGTTGGTCTCGGCATCGCATTCGCCAGTGGCGTTGTCGCCGACCTGCTGTATGGCGGGGTGCTGGGTGAACAAGCGCTGCGCCTGGTGATGCTGGCCTTCATCCTGCAGCGCTTCCGCGCCCGCATCCGCTTCTTCCCGATGTCCCAGCAGATGCTCGCCATTGGTGGCCTGCTGTTCAACGACCGCATCGTCAGCGCGCTGGTGCACATCGTGGTGGATGAGCCGACGCTGCCGTGGTCGTACTGGTGGGCGCCGCTGCTGGGCATGGGCCTGTGGCCGCTGGTATTCGTGCTGCTGGACGCGGTGCGTTTCGGCAAACGCGGGCGTTGAGCCATGATTCCGCGCCGCCAGGTCAAGAACCCGCACGCCGAAGCCGAGCAGTTCCGCCGTCGTGCGGCGCTGGGTTTCCTGGGGGTGCTGGTCTGCCTGCTCGGGCTGGGGGGCTGGTACTTCAAGCTGCAGGTGCTGGACCACGACATCTACGCCACCCGTTCGGAAGCCAACCGCATCAAGCCGCGGCCGGTGGTGCCGGGGCGCGGCATGATCTACGACCGCAACGGCCGCCTGCTGGCCGAGAACGTGCCGGCTTTCCGCCTGGACGTGACCCCGGACAAGGTCAAGGACATGGATGCCACGCTGGAAGGACTGGCAAAGATCATCGAGATCAGTCCGGAAGAGCTGGAGGCGTTCAACAAGTCGCGCAAGGCGCGCCGGAAGTTCCTGCCGGTCACGCTCAAGCTGCGCATGACCGACGATGAGATGGCACGCTTCGCCGTCGATCGCTGGCGCTTCCCGGGTGTCGAGCTGGAGCCCTACCTGACCCGTCGTTATCCGTACGGCGATCTGTTCGCGCATATCATCGGCTACGTCGGTCGTGTCGATGACAAGGATCTGGAGATCCTTGGCGAGGGCAATGCCGCGTTGACCCACATCGGCAAGTCGGGCCTGGAGCGTTATTACGAGCAGCAGCTGCGCGGCAAGGTCGGTTACGAGCAGGTGGAGACCAACGTGCAGGGCCGTGCGATCCGCACCATCGGCCGCGTTGCCGCGCAGTCCGGTGTCGACCTGCGCCTGTCGATCGACGCCGACCTGCAGCGGGCGATGGTTGCCGCCTTCGGCGACCAGGAAGGCTCGGCGGTCGCGATGGACCCGCGCACGGGCGAGGTCCTGGCGATGGTCAGCCTGCCATCGTACGACCCGAACCTGTTCGTCAACGGCATCTCCCACGCCGATTTCAAAGCGTTGAACGACAATCCATCGCGCCCGCAGTTCAACCGCCTTGTACTGGGCGGTGTGGCCCCCGGCTCGACGCTCAAGCCGCTGATCGCACTGGCCGGTCTGGACGCCGGTGTGCGCCGCCCGGAAGACAAGATCCTGTCCACCGGCATGTTCTACCTGCCCGGCACCAGCCGCGGCTGGGGCGATGCCAACCGTGGCGGCCATGGCTGGACCGACCTGCGCAAGTCGATCTCAAATTCGGTCAATACCTATTACTACCGGCTGGCGCTGGACCTGGGCATCGAGCGTTTCGACCATTACATGGACTATTACGGTTTCGGCCAGCCGACCGGCATCGACCTGACCGGCGAGATCGGCGGCATCCTGCCGTCACCGGCGTACAAGCGGAAGACCCGCAAGGAAGCGTGGTACCCCGGCGATACGGTCAACATCAGCATCGGCCAGGGCGACTGGAAGGTCACTCCGCTGCAGCTGGCGCGGGGCGTCAGCGGTCTGGCCAGCGGGCAGCTGCGCACGCCGCACCTGGTCATCCAGCAGCGCGAAGGGTTCGACAGCGAGTGGACCGGGGTGCCGGCACGCGACAGCAAGCCGGTCAGCCCCAATCCGAACAACGTGCAGGCCGTGCGCGAAGGCATGATGGCGACCATGCAGCCCGGCGGCAGCGGCTGGCGGGTGGCGGTCGGGGCGCCGTACGTGATGGCCGGCAAGACCGGCACCGCGCAGGTGGTCAGCCGCCGTGGCACGGCAGCGGTGAATCCAAAGAGCCTGCCGATGCACCTGCGCCACCGTGCGCTGTTCGTTGGCTTCGCGCCGGCTGATCAGCCGGTGATCGCATTGGCGATCGCGGTGGAAGGCGGCGGTTACGGCGGCTCGGCAGCTGCGCCGATCGCACGCAAGGTGTTCGATGCCTGGCTGCTGGGCAAGATGCCCGATGGCATCCAGCCGCTGGACAGTGAACGCGGCACCACCGCCATCGGTGCGACCGCTTTCGACAACGAGGACGTGGGCGCCCGCCAGGCGGGGGATGCTGCCGCCGCACAGGTCGGTGAGCATCCGGTGCTGATCGGCGCTGCGGTCCCGCAGCCCCAGCCGCAACCGGGAACACCCGCTGCGCCGGCACCGGCACTGCCTGCCGCGCCGCGTCCACCGGCGGCTGCGGAGGCGACGCGATGAAGGCCTTCCTGCGATGGGCCGGGGACATGCTGCGGCGCTTCTTCAGCACGCTGGACTGGGTGCTGTGCCTTGCCCTGGGCGCGCTGATGATGATCGGCCTGGCCACGCTGAAGAGTGCGGGCGGCGACAGCCTGGTAATGGCGCAGGGCGCCCGCTTCGCCGTGGGCATGGCCGCGCTGTGGGCCATCTCGCGGGTACCGATCCTGCGCATCCGTTCGGCGACGCCGATGATCTACGCGATCTCGATGATCCCGTTGCTGGCGGTGTTCGTGCTCGGTACCGGCAAATACGGCCGGCAGTGGCTGGACCTGAAGTTCTTCTACCTGCAGCCGGCTGAACTGCTGAAGGTGAGCCTGCCGATGATGGTGGCCTGGTACCTGCACCGGGTGCCCTTGCCACCACGCATCAATACGGTGCTGGTGTCGCTGGTCATCATCGGCGTGCCGACCGGTCTGGTGATGCTGCAGCCGGACTTCGGCACGGGCGTGCTGATCGCCGCCAGCGGCGTGTTCGTGCTGCTGCTGGCCGGGTTGCCATGGTGGTGGGTGGGGCTGGGCGTGGGCGGCGTGGCCGCGGTTGCGCCGCTGGCCTGGTTCTGGCTGCTGCGGCCCTACCAGAAGGACCGCATCATGATGTTCCTCGACCCGGAAATGGATGCGCTGGGCGCGGGCTGGAACATCATCCAGTCGAAGATCGCGATCGGTTCCGGCGGGTTCGACGGCAAGGGCTGGGGCGAAGGCTCGCAGTCGCACCTGAACTTCATTCCCGAGCAGACCACCGACTTTGCATTCTCGGTGTTGAGCGAGGAATTCGGCTGGATCGGCGTGGCCGTCGTGCTGGCGCTGTACCTGGTGGTGATCGGGCGCTGCCTGTGGATTGCCAGCCAGTCGCGCGACTCCTATTCGCGGCTGCTGGCCGGTGCCACCGGCCTGGCGTTCTTCGTCTACGTGCTGGTCAATGGCGGAATGATCTCGGGTCTGTTGCCGGTGGTGGGCGTACCGATGCCGTTGATCAGCTATGGCGGTACGTCGGCCGTCTCGCTGCTGGCCGGCTTCGGGCTGGTGATGGCAGTGCGCAGCCACAATCCCGTGCACGGCGGCTACGGCTAGCACCTCCGGGAGCGCGCGGCCGACGCGGGTTGCGGCACCTCTGCGGTTTCGGGCAAGGCCGGGGCCGTCCAACGCTTGCGCAACGCCCTTCATGGAAGCGTTCCCATGAAGACGCGCAACAGCAGGTCTGCTGACCAAAGCCCTAAAAAAACGTTATCTAGTTCACACTTTTACGCTGCGTTGATTTTGATCAATGGACTTGTCGCAATCGGCCTGCACAATGGCGGCCCGTTCGGCACGGCGCGCCGTCTATCGTTGCAGCGCGAGGGGGCGTCGGGCGGGAAGCAGTACTGATCCAACGGATACAGGGCGCGCGGGGTACTGCCACTGGGGAGCGGCAGCCGCGCGCGTATCGACCGGATCCGGTCGCCGGTTGCGTCTGCGGGGATGGGGACGCAACCGGCAACCTCTCAACTGAATGCGATGGATCGCTCACATCGTTTTCACAATTTCGACTGCTTGCAAGCAAATCGTTGTGATTCATGGTGTTAGGGGTTTTAATTCATCCATGACCTGCTAACCTGCGACGATGATTCGACGCACTCTGGCCTGCATGCTTACCCTCGGCCTGGTCGCCTGCGCGACCCAGCCGACATCTCCACCGTCTTCACCGCAGGCCAGCAGCACGCCGCGCCATCCGGCCAGCAAGCCCAAGGGACCGGCCGAGGCCGCACTGGAAGCCACCGCCGCCACCGCGCCGCCGGTCGATCTCACGCCGGTTCCGTTCGAGACCGCGCGCGCCACCTTCATCGCCGATACCGCCAAGCGTTACGGACTCCAGCCCGACGAGATCCGTCGCGTGCTCGACCAGGCGCAGGTGCGCCAGCCGATCATCGCCGCGATGTCGCGCCCTGCCGAACGGGTCAAACCCTGGAACGAATACCGGCCGATGTTCATCAGCAAGGCGCGCATCGAGGGGGGCCGTGCCTTCCTCGCCGAACACCGCGCCGAGCTGGATCGCGTGCAGCAGCGCACCGGTGTTCCGGCCGAGGTGATCGTGGCGATCATCGGCGTGGAGACCAGCTATGGCAGGAATGCCGGCAACCACCGCGTGCTCGATGCGCTGTACACGCTGGCCTTCTACTACCCGCGCAGCGGCGATCCGGAGAAGCTGGAACGCGAGGTGCGCCGCGAGCTGTTCTTCCGTGATGAACTGGCCAAGCTGTTTGAACTGGGCCGCGAGGAGAAACTCGACATCACCACGCTCAAGGGCAGCTATGCCGGTGCGATGGGCATGGGCCAGTTCATGCCGTCCAGCTACCTGGACTATGCCGTGGATGGCAACGGCGACGGTCGCCGTGACCTGTTCAACAGCTACGACGACGTGTTTTCCTCCATTGCCAACTACTTCGTGAAGAAGGGAGGCTGGGTCCGGGGCGGGCAGGTGGCCGTGCCGGCGACACTCGCTCCGGGGCGCGAGGAATTCAATCCGACCGAGTGGGCACCGACCTGGTCGCTGGCCGATCTGGCCCAGCGTGGCTATCAGCCTGCCGCACCGGTACAGCCGGGTGCGACGGCCACTCCGGTTACGCTCGAGGGCAGCACCGGCAAGCAGTACTGGCTGGGCTTCCAGAACTACTACGCGATCACCCGCTACAACCTCTCGAAGATGTATGCGATGGCCGTGTTCCAGTTGTCGCAGGCCATTGCCGGACAGGAGCTGCCCCCGGCATGAACATCAGATGGCTGGTCCCTGGATTGATCGTCCTCGCGCTGGCCGCCTGCAGCAGCGCGCCGAAGAAGCCGGCCACCGCCGGCCACGGTGGGACGCCTTCCGGTACGGTGGTGCAGGGCAGGGGCACGCGCCCGGCGCATTGTCCGGAGGGATCGCCCTATGCGGCGGCCAAGGAAGACCCGAACACGCGGGGCAACTACACCGCCGGCGGCCTGTACCGGCCGGGCGTGAAAGACAGCACGCCGAGCTACATTCCGAACGTGGCCTGCATTCCCGAGCCGGAAGTGACGGCTGAAACACGTTCGGCCATCGGCAACAAGTCGCCGTACGTGGTGCTGGGCAAGTCGTACAAGGTGCTCGACGATACCCGCGATTATGTCGAGCGCGGTACGGCGTCGTACTACGGCGCCAAGTTCCACGGCCGCCTGACCTCGAACCGGGAGGTCTACGACATGTACCAGTTCACCGCTGCGCACAAGACGCTGCCGCTGCCCAGCTTCGCCCGCGTGACCAATCTGGACAACGGCGAGTCGGTGATCGTGCGGGTCAATGACCGGGGCCCGTTCCATGATGGCCGCGTGGTCGATCTGAGCTATGCCGCTGCGGTACGCCTGGGCATCACCCAGCGCGGAACCGGCAATGTGGAGGTGCGCGCGCTGCAGCCGGGTGAGGGCAATCTGCTGGCGCAGAAGCCGTCGCGCCGCGAGCGCCGGGCGGCCGAAGCCGCCGCCGCTGCCGGTGCGGCGACGACGATGGCGAGCACTGTCGCCACGCGCCCGGCGGCCGACAGCGACATCGACCGCCTGGTCAAACGCCTGCCTGCCGATGCGGTGCCGACGCGGGGCCAGCCGGCCACCACGCAGGCGGTGGTCAGCACGCCGCCGGACGTGGCGGTCAGCAGCCTGCCGCCGAGTGCAGTGGGCGTCCGCACTGCGGCACCTGCCGCTGCGCCGGCGAGGGTCGCCGCCACGGCGCCGCGCGCTTCCGCGGCACCGGCCAGCAGCCCCACGCTGTCGCAGCAGGTGGTGGGTGCGGTGATGGTGCAGGTGGCCAGCTTCTCCAACCGTGACAATGCCAATCGTGCGATGGGCCAGCTCAATGCGGCCGGCATCGTCGGCGCGACCATCAGCGACATCGCCGCCGGTGGCCGCACGCTCTTCCGTCTGCGCGTACCCGCCAGCGACCATGCCAGTGCCGCGGAACTTGTCGGCCGCATCGCCGGTCTGGGCCTTGGATCGCCGCAGATCGTCAAGGATTGATCCCGCCCGGGTCGGTGCTGCCGGCCCGGGCCCCCCCGGCCTACAATGGCCATTCTGTTCCCCCTCCATTCCCGGCCGTCCCTGGAGCCCGCTGTCCAATGAATTTCCGTTCCGCCGCCACCGCCCTGGCCGCCACCCTGGTGGTGGGCCTGGCTTCTGCCCAGACGCCGCTGCCGACCCCGGCCGCACCTGCACCTGCCGCCGCTGCGGCTCCGGCCACCGTGGCCACGCCACCGGCCCCGGTGCCGAGTGTGTCCAAGGCCTGGATCCTGATGGACTACGCCACCGGCCAGGTGCTGGCGGGCGAGAACATCCACGAGCAGCTGGCGCCGGCCAGCATCACCAAGGTGATGACCTCCTACGTGATCGCCGCCGAGGTCAAGAACGGCAAGGTCCGTGCGGATGACCAGGTGATGATGAGCGAGCGCGCCTGGCGCGAAGGCGGTGCGGGTACCGACGGCAGCTACAGCGGCTTCCCGGTGAACCAGACCGCGCGCCTGGAAGACATGGAAAAGGGCATGGCCATCCAGTCCGGCAACGATGCCGCGATCGCCCTGGCCGAGCACGTGGCGGGCAGCGAGGAAGCCTTCGCCTCGCTGATGAACAGCTACGCCGCCAAGATCGGCATGAAGAACTCGCACTTCGTCAACGCCCACGGCCTGACCGCCGCGGGCCACCACAGCACCGCCTATGATCTGGCGTTGCTGGGACGGGCGATGGTGCGTGATTACCCGGAAACCTACGCGTACAACAAGATCAAGGAATTCCAGGTCGGCAACATCAAGCAGCCCAACCGCAACCTGCTGTTGTGGCGCGACGGCAGTGTCGATGGCATCAAGACCGGGCACACCTCCGAGGCGGGCTACTGCCTGATGAGCTCGGCGCAGCGCGGCGACCAGCGTCTGATCGCGGTGGTGCTGGGTGGCGCCTCCGAGAAGCAGCGCGCCGATGACAGCCTGGCGCTGTTGAACTGGGGCTTCCGCTTCTTCGAAACGCACCGCCTGTATGAGCCGGGCAAGGCCGTCGCCGAGCACAAGGTGTGGAAGGGCACCAGTGACAAGGTGCAGCTGGGCGTGGCGCAGCCGATGCTGGTCAGCGTGCCGCGTGGCCGCTACAACGATCTGAAGCCGAGCATCGATGTGCCCAAGACCCTGGAAGCGCCGTTCACGGCCGGCCAGCAGATCGGCACGGTGAAGGTGAGCCTGGATGGCAAGGTGGTGGCCGAAGCGCCGCTGGTGGCGGTGGCTGCCGTCGAGCAGGCCGGCTTCTTCAAGCGCCTGTGGGACAGCTTCTGGATGTGGTGGGAATCGGAATGATCCGCGGCGCCATGCGATGACGTGAAAAGGAAAAGGCCGGCGCATGCCGGCCTTTTCCGTTGCAACCAATGTGCGGACCAGATGTCCGCACTGTTCTAGAGCGAACGGCTGATGGTGAAGCTGCCGAACACCGGTGCCTCGCGCTGGCCGTTGAACTCGCGGGTGCTGTGGTAGCGCGCCGCCGCGAACTTCCAGCGACCGCGCATCACCGCGATTCCGTAGCCGCCGTAGGCCACGATGTGGCGCTTGTCGACGCTGTGGCTGTTGCGGAAGGTGTTGCCGTCCAGGGTGATGTCGCGGATCACCCAGGCAGCATCGCTGGTAGCGAACAGGTGCCATGACCAGCCGCTCGGCCTGCCACTGCGGGTCGGCGCGGTGTTCTCGCCGGCAGGACGCAGCGGCGTGCTGCCGAAGTCATCCGGCAGCTTCCAGCCGAAGCGCACCTCGCCACCGATGTTGGCCTTGGTCGCCAGGTTGCCGACCGAGCCGCCGTAGTGGCTGATCGCGTCCCAGCCCCAGCCGCCCGCGTTGACGCTGGCATCGCCCGGCCAACGACGCATCCGCTCATGGGTCAGCATCACCAGCGGCTCGTTGTGCAGCTGGTTGTCCCAGCCCTGGAATTTCTCGTCGCCCAGCACCTCATGCACAGCGTTCTGCACCTGCTTGCCCTGGGCCCACGGACCGACAACGCCCAGCGTCAGCTGGGTGGTCTGCAGCCGATCACCACTGCGCGCGTTGTAGCCGAAGCTGGCGATCAGCACGCCCGCGTAGGGGCGGTCATCCTTGATCAGGTCCTTCCGGGTGAAGTCGGTCGGGGTGAAGATGCCCTGGGCGATGCTGAAGATCATGTTCTGCTGTTCGAACCGGCCCGGGTGCAGGCGCTCCAGATAGCCGTTGACCCAGCGCGCCAGGCGCGGCAGGCAGGGATCGTCGGTGTAATCGACGAGGTTCGGTGATACGAAGGTCAGTTCGGCGCCGTTGGTATACCCCTGGTCCTGGTGGCGGCCGCCGAACAGGTCGTTGTCAACGCGGAAATTGATCTGCGGCGGGTGCTCACGCATGGCATCGGGGCCGCATTGTTCGGCGGCCTGCGCGGCAAGGGGGAGGGCGGCGGCCAGGAGGCCGGACAGCCCGAGGGCTGCGACGCTACGCATGGATGGAATGCTCATGGGGAAAGGGGTGGTCGTCTGTCGTTATATGCAACGACACGGTACCCCGGCCCGCGTGACGGTACGAGCGCGTCCCGGTCACTTGTCTGTTCCGAAAACGACATTGTCTCGTGACGACAACCGGCGCCGGGGCGTGCCGCGCCCCCGCGCAGCAGGAAGCTGAATGGGAATTCAGGTGCAACGCAGCGGCCTGCCGGTGTCCGTGTTGACCTGGATGAATACTCTTGGGTTTGTTGCCCTGCGGCCCGATAATGGGTCCATGGAAATCAAGTCCGACAACCCCGACCACGGCTTCCAGTTCCCCGGCCAGTTCGAGCTCAGCGCAATGGGCCCGGCCAACCGCGGCCTGGAGCATGAGCTTCCCCGACTGCTGCAGGCCGAAGGCCTGGACGTCGTGAACGAGCGCATCAGCTGGAAGCATTCGTCCAATGGCAAGTACGTGTCGGTCCGGCTGGTGTTCAAGGCCGAGACCCGCGAACAGTACGACGCCGCCCATCGGGCGCTGCGCGATCACCCGGAAGTGAAGTGGACGCTGTAGCCGACAGCTGCCCGGCCGACGCCGCTCCGGAAAACCGCCCGCCGCGTCCGGCGCTGGTGCGCGACCTTGGCCGCCAGGCCTATGAGCCGGTCTGGCGGGCGATGCAGCGCTTCACCGATCAGCGCGCTGACGAGACGACCGACGAGCTGTGGGTGGTGGAGCATGATCCGGTGTTCACCCTCGGCCAGGCCGGCAAGGACGAGCATGTGCTGGCCCCGGGGGCGATCCCGGTGCTGCACGTGGACCGCGGCGGCCAGGTCACCTACCACGGGCCGGGGCAGATCGTGATCTACCCGCTGCTGCGCCTGCCGCGCCTGGGCATCGGCGTGCGCGACTACGTGTGCCGCATCGAGCAGGCCATCATCGATACGTTGGCCGAATGGAACATCGGTGCCGAACGCCGCGAAGGTGCCCCGGGCGTCTACGTTGGCAATGCCAAGATTGCCGCGCTGGGCATCCGCGTGCGCCGTGGCTGCACCTTCCATGGCCTGGCCTTCAACGTGGCCATGGACCTGGAACCCTTCCACCGCATCAACCCCTGTGGTTATCAGGGGCTGCAGGTGACCTCGGTGGTAGACTTGGGCGGGCCGTCCGGGATGGATGCCGTCAAGACGGTGCTGCTGGAACAGCTGGCCCGCCAGTTCGGCCTGCGGCTGCAGCACGTGCCCGAACTGCCTGATCTCTCTGCGGCCGCCTGACCGCTCCCCGGAACTGCCATGACTGAAACCACTGCCCGCACCATTCCCCTGCAGATCGTGCAGGGCGACCTTCCGACCGCCGCGCCGTTGCAGGCCGGCGTCAAGCAGCTGGGCGGGGACAAGATCAACCGTTCGCCGGTTCAGTTCGCCGATGCACCGGTGCTGCGCAAGCCCTCCTGGATCCGCGTGCGCATTCCCTCGGGCAATGCGGTCCAGAACCTGAAGGCCAAGCTGCGCGAGAACCGCCTGGTGACGGTCTGCGAGGAAGCCAGCTGCCCGAACATCCATGAGTGCTTCGGCCACGGTACGGCGACCTTCATGATCCTGGGCGAGGTCTGCACCCGCCGCTGCTCGTTCTGCGACGTCGCCCACGGCCGGCCCAAGCCGCCGGATGCCAACGAGCCGGCCAGCCTCGGCCAGACGGTGGCCGACATGGGCCTGAAGTATGTGGTGGTGACCAGTGTCGACCGCGATGACCTGCGCGACGGCGGTGCCCAGCACTTCGTCGACTGCATCACCGCCATCCGTGAGAAGTCGCCGGGTACCCGCATCGAAGTGCTGACCCCGGACTTCCGCGGCAAGGGCCGCATGGAGCGCGCGCTGGACATCCTCGCGCAGAACCCGCCGGACGTGTTCAACCACAACATCGAGACCGTGCCGGACCTGTACCGCAACGTGCGCCCGGGCGCGGACTACCAGTGGTCGCTGACGCTGCTGAAGAACTTCAAGGCCCAGCACCCGCAGGTGCCGACCAAGAGCGGCATCATGCTGGGTCTTGGCGAGGACTTCGAGCAGATCAAGGCGACGATGCGTGACCTGCGTGCCCACGACGTGGACATGATCACCATCGGCCAGTACCTGCAGCCGACCGCGCACCACCACCCGGTGCTGAAGTACTGGACGCCCGAGGATTACAAGGCGCTGGAAGACTACGGCTATGAGCTGGGCTTCAGTCACGTCGCCTCCGGCCCCATGGTGCGCTCTTCGTACCACGCCGACGTGCAGGCCAAGGGCGCCGGAGTTTCCTGACCGGTAGATCCGGGCCATGCCCGGCGGTTCTTTCCCGCTGCGCTCGTCGGGCATGACCCGGCGCTACCGATGGGCGTGCCTACCACCGTGGTGGGCGCGGACCGTTGGTCCGCACGCCTTCGCCTGCATTCACAATTTGCTACACCGGCCCCGCTAGGCTGGTTTTCCACCGGATGCGGACGGGTGACAAACCCGGCAACTTTCGGCACTGTCGTGATGTCTGAACACCACGCAGTCTCCCCCTTGGCAAGGCGCCTTCGAGCACGTTCATGAAATTCAAAGCCCCCGCATTCCTGATGGCCCTGGCGCTGGTAGCGCCGCTGGCGCTGTCGGCCAAGGCCGATTCGCCGGCGCTGCCGGCTGCGGCGACCGCCGATCAGGTGACCACCTCCAAGCTGGTGTACGGCCTGTTGTCCGACAGCCGGTACGCCTACCGTCCGCGTGCGCTCGATGAAGCCACCTCCAAGGATGTGTTCAAGCGTTACCTGGAGACCCTGGACGGCGGCAAGCAGTACTTCACCCAGGCCGATGTGGCGCGCTTCGCACCCTTCGAGGCGAACATCGCCAATGCCATCCGTGGCGGTGAACTTGAGCCGGCCTTCCAGGTCTTCGCGGTGTACAAACAGCGCGTAGGCGAGCGCGTGGCTTACGCACGCAAGCTGCTCAGGCAGGAGCCGGACTTCACCACCGACGAGCGCTTTGAGTACGACCGCAAGAAGGTGCCGTGGGCGGCCAGCAATGCCGAGCTGGATGAACTGTGGCGCAAGTCGGTCAAGAATGACTGGCTGCGCCTGAAGCTGGCCGGCAAGAAGCCGGACGACATCCGCAAGACGCTCGACAAGCGCTACGCGACGCTGGAGAAGTCGGTCAACGAGCTGAAGGGCGAGGATGTCTTCCAGTTCTTCCTCAACGCCTACACCAGTGCGGTCGATCCGCACACCGACTACTTCACTCCGCGTACCGCCGAGAACTTCAACCAGGCGATGTCGCTGTCGCTGGAAGGCATCGGTGCGCAGCTGCAGCGCCAGGACGACATGGTGGTGATCCGCGAGATCATCGCCGGCGGACCGGCCTCCGTGGATGGCACCCTGAAGCCGGGTGACCGCATCGTCGGCGTCGGCCAGGGCAAGTCCGGCGTGGTCGAGGATGTGATCGGCTGGCGCATCGACGACGTCGTGGCCAAGATCCGCGGTGCCAAGGATACCCAGGTCAAGCTGGAGTTCATCCCGGCCGAGGAGGGCGCCGACGGCAAGCATCACACCCTGGTCCTGACCCGGCAGAAGGTGCGCCTGGCCGAGCAGGCCGCCAAGGGTGAAACCATGACCATTCCGGCCGCCAACGGCGAGCCGGCGCGGAAGATCGGCGTGATCAAGCTGCCGACCTTCTACCAGGACTTCGAGGGCCGCCGCCGCAATGCCGCCGATTATGCGTCGGCCACCCGCGATGTGGCCAAGCTGCTGGCGGGCTTCAAGAACGACAAGCTCGACGGCGTCGTGCTGGACCTGCGCAACAACGGTGGTGGCTCGCTGGACGAGGCGATCGAACTGACCGGGCTGTTCATCGAACAGGGCCCCGTGGTGCAGGTGCGTGAATCGGGCGGCCGCATCACCGTCAACAGCGACCGCAATCAGGGCGTGGCGTGGGACGGCCCGCTGGCCGTGCTGGTCAACCGTGGTTCGGCCTCGGCGTCGGAAATCTTCGCCGGTGCCATCCAGGACTACGGCCGCGGCCTGGTGATCGGCGAGACCACCTTCGGCAAGGGCACCGTGCAGAACATCGTCGACCTTGATCGCTGGCCGAGCGGCGAAACGCAGCGCTTCGGCCAGGTCAAGCTGACCATCGCCCAGTTCTTCCGCATCAGCGGCAGCAGCACCCAGCACAAGGGCGTGGTGCCGGACCTGGCGTTCCCCGCCAGCGTCGATGCCACCGAGTTCGGCGAAAGCACCTACGACAATGCCCTGCCGTGGACCCGCATCGCCGCGGTGCCGCATACGCAGTACGGCAACTTCGCGCCGCTGCTGCCGAAGCTGGAAACCCGCCACGAGGCACGCATCGCCACCGACAAGGAATTCGTGTGGTGGAACGAGGATGTCGAGCAGTTCCGTGCCGAAGCGGCGAAGAAGTATGTCTCGCTCAATGAAGCGACGCGTCGTGCCGAGCGGGAACGCCAGGACACCCAGCGCAAGGAGCGCCAGATCATGCGCAAGGAGCTGGGCCTGGCCCTGGATCCGCTGGCCGATGACAGCAGCGATGACGGCCTGACCGGCAACGAGCGCGATATCGTCAAGGATGCCGCCCGTGAGAAGGCCGCCGAGAAGCGACCGGACCCGCTGCTGCGTGAATCCGCTGCGATCCTGGCCGATGCGGTGAATCTGCTGGCCAATGATCGCCCGCTGTCGGCGCAGGTGCTGCCGCAGTCCACCGGGGCCGGTCGCTGGGCCGACTGAGCCACGCGTGACATGAAGTACCCCACGGGGGCCGGCCAGGCGCCCCCCGCGGGGGTGTCGCGGCGGGCCCCGGGCGGCGACCGCCCGGCCGGGGGAGGCTACCGGGCCGCCCACCGGGGG
>NZ_JBRRET010000042.1:0-31832 GCF_056760435.1 Stenotrophomonas sp. STEN008
CCCAATAACCGGCGCGGGCGCCCCCTCGTTGTTTTGGGGGTGGGGGGGGGGGGGGGGGGGGGGCGGCCGGGGGCGCGGCGGGTGGGGCGCCCCCCCCCCCCTTTTGGTTTTTTGGGGGGGGGGCCCCCCCCCCCCCCCCCCGCCGGACTCAGGCACGCCGGAACGGCACGCCGGTCTTTTCCTTCAGTTCGTCCTCGTCAACCCCCGGCGCGGTCTCCACCAGCACCAGACCGGCATCGGTCACGTCGAACACAGCCAGATCGGTGATGATGCGGTCGACCACGCCCACGCCGGTCAACGGCAGCGTGCATTCGGCCAGCACCTTGTGCTCGCCGTTCTTCGCGGTGTGCTCCATCAGCACCACCACGCGCTGCACGCCGGCCACCAGGTCCATCGCGCCGCCCATGCCCTTGACCATCTTGCCGGGCACCATCCAGTTCGCCAGATCGCCCTTGTCGGTCACCTGCATCGCGCCAAGAATGGCCAGGTTGATGTGGCCGCCACGGATCATGGCGAAACTGTCATGGCTGCCGAAGTAGCTGGCACCGGCGCGCGCGGTCACGGTCTGCTTGCCGGCGTTGATCAGGTCGGCATCGACCTCGGCTTCGGTCGGGAACGGGCCGATGCCAAGCAGGCCGTTCTCGGATTGCAGCCACACGTCCACGCCTTCGGGAATGTGGTTGGCGACCAGGGTCGGCAGGCCGATGCCCAGGTTCACATAGGCACCGTCGGTCAGTTCACGGGCGGCGCGGGCCGCCATCTCATCGCGGGTCCACGCCATGTCAGTTGCCCTCCGCACGCACGGTGCGCTGCTCGATTCGCTTTTCAGGATGCGCGTTGTGCACTATGCGATGCACATAGATCCCCGGCAGATGCACCTGGTCCGGATCAATCGCACCGACCGGCACCACCTCTTCCACTTCGGCGATGCACACCTTGCCGGCCATCGCGCAGGCCGGATTGAAATTGCGCGCGGTCTTGCGGAACACCAGGTTGCCGGCTTCGTCGGCCTTCCACGCCTTCACCAGGGCAACGTCGGCACGCAGCGCGGTTTCCAGCACATAGTGCCTGCCGTCGAATTCGCGGGTCTCCTTGCCTTCGGCCACCACCGTGCCGTAGCCGGTGGCAGTGAAGAAGGCAGGAATTCCGGCGCCGCCGGCACGCAGGCGCTCGGCCAGGGTGCCCTGTGGATTGAATTCCAGCTCCAGCTCACCGGCCAGGAACTGGCGCTCGAACTCCTTGTTCTCGCCCACGTACGACGAAATCATCCTGCTGATCTGGCGTGTTTCCAGCAGCTGGCCCAGGCCGAAGCCATCGACACCGGCATTGTTGGAGATCACGGTCAGGCCCTTGACTCCACTGTCGCGCAAGGCTGCGATCAGTGCCTCGGGTATGCCACACAGGCCGAAGCCGCCGACGGCCAGCGTCTGGCCATCGGCGACCACGCCCTCCAGCGCCTGGGCCGCGCTGGCATAGCGCTTGCTGCGCTTGCCGCCGGTATTGGACTTGTCCATCGCTTTGCTGTCCCACACGGTAAGGATGCCCGCATTCTAGCGGCACACCCGCATCCGGCTGGGATGCGCCGCAGCAATTGCGGCGTGCCCTCAGCCGCGCGCGATCGCGGCCATGACCTGCTTCAGGCCGTCCTGCCACGGCGGCAGCACGATGCCCAGCGCCTGCTGCAGGGCGCTGTTGTCCAGCACCGACCAGGCCGGCCGCCGCGCCGGGGTCGGATACTCGGCACCCGGAATCGCTTCAACCACCGGCACCCTGTGCAGGACACCGGTTGCCAGCGCTTCGGCGAAGATCGCTTCAGCGAAGCCGTGCCAGCTGGTCTGGCCACTGGCGGTGAGGTGCCAGGTACCGGAGAGCGCGGCAGGATGCTGCAGCGCGAGCGCGGTGACATCGGCGATCAGCGCAGCCGGCGTCGGCGTGCCGATCTGGTCGGCCACCACACGCAGATGGTCGCGCTCTGCGCCCAGGCGCAGCATCGTGCGCAGGAAGTTCGCGCCGTGCTCGGCATACACCCATGCGGTACGGAAGATCAGGTGGCGGCCACCGGCAGCGCGCACGGCGTCTTCGCCATCGCGCTTGCTGGTGCCATACACACCCAGCGGCGCGGTCGGCTCGTCCTCGCGATAGGGCGCGGAACCTTCGCCGTCGAACACGTAGTCGGTGGAGTAATGCACGAACGGCACGCCCTGCGCCTGGCACCAGCGCGCGATCACCCCCGGGGCCTGCGCATTGGCGGCGAAGGCGGCCTCGATGTCCTGCTCGGCGCGATCCACGGCGGTATAGGCCGCCGCATTGACCACCACCGATGGCTGCACGCGATCCAGCAGCGCCGGCAGGCTCGCGGGCTGGCCGAAGTCCGCCGTCTCGCAGGGGCTGCCATCAGGCAGCCGGCCACTGCGGGTGGTGGCGACCACCGGCCCCAACGGCGCCAGCGCGCGCAGCAGCTCCTGGCCGACCTGGCCGTTGCCACCCAGCACGAGAACCGTCATGGCGCGAAGACCGGCAGACGTTCCTCGGCGATGTCCTTCAGGAACGGCGCATGTTCGTCCTTGGGCGAGAGCGTCGGCGCGCCCACCGGCCAGTCCACTGCGATGTCCGCGTCGTTCCAGCGCACTCCGGCATCGGCTTCCTTCACGTACACATCGGTACACAGGTAGTGGAACAGCGCGGTGTCGGACAGCACGGCAAATCCGTGCGCGAAGCCTTCCGGAATCCAGAACTGGCGCTTGTTCTGCGCGCTCAGCACCACTGCTTCCCACTGGCCGAAGGTGGGCGATCCGCGGCGGATATCGACGGCCACGTCGTACACCTCGCCTTCCAGCACGCTCACCAGCTTGCCCTGCGGTCGCGGCCACTGGTAATGCAGGCCGCGCAGCACGCCCTTGCTCGATGAGGAGACATTGCTCTGCACGAAGCGGTCGGGCAGGCCCAGCTGGCCGAATCGCGCCGCATTCCAGCCTTCGAAGAAGAAGCCGCGCTCGTCACCAAACACCGCCGGTTCAATCACCACGCATCCCGGCAACCGGGTTTCAATCACTTTCACGGAACCACTCCACGCAATGCGAGTGTGTGCAGGTACTGGCCGTAGCCATTCTTGATCAACGGGGCAGCCAGCGCTTCCAGCTGCTCGGCATTGATCCAGCCCTGCCCGAACGCCACTTCTTCCGGACAGCAGACCTGCAGGCCCTGGCGCGTCTGGATGGTCTCGATGAAGTTGGACGCTTCCAGCAGCGACTGGTGAGTGCCGGTATCCAGCCATGCATAGCCACGCCCCAGCGCCTCCAGATGCAGGCTGCCCGCACCGAGATAGCGCTGGTTGAGATCGGTGATTTCCAGCTCGCCGCGCGGCGAAGGCCTCAGCTCGGCCGCATAATCGCTGGCGTTGCCATCATAGAAATACAGGCCGGTGACCGCGTAGTTGGAACGCGGGTTCTGCGGCTTTTCGACCAGGCCGACAACCCGGCCGTCCTTGTCGAATTCGGCCACGCCGTAACGCTCGGGATCGTTGACCCAGTAGCCGAACACGGTCGCGCCATCGGTGCGGGCGTCGGCCCGCCGGAGCACGTCGCGCAGGCCGTGGCCATGGAAGATGTTGTCGCCGAGGACCAGGCAGCTGGGCTTGCCGGCGACGAACTCGCGGCCGATCAGATACGCCTGCGCCAGCCCATCCGGACTGGGCTGCACGGCGTACTGGATGTCCATGCCCCATTGCGAGCCATCACCCAGCAGCTGCTGGAACAGGGCCTGCTCATGCGGGGTGTTGATGATCAGCACTTCCCGGATGCCGGCCAGCATCAGCACGCTGAGCGGGTAGTAGATCATCGGCTTGTCGTACACGGGCAACAGCTGCTTGCTGACGCCCTTGGTGATCGGATACAGCCGGGTGCCGGTTCCGCCGGCGAGGATGATGCCCTTGCGCTGGGTCATGACGTCTCCTGGGTTCAGGCCGTAGTGCCGATGCGCTGCAGGCGGTAGCTGCCGTCAAGCACGCCCTCGACCCAGTCCTGGTTCTCCAGGTACCAGTCAACAGTGAAGGCGATGCCCTGCTCGAACGTGTGCGCCGGCTGCCAGCCCAATTCGTTCTTCAGCTTGCTGGCATCGATCGCATAGCGACGGTCATGGCCGGGGCGATCGGCCACATGGGTGATCTGGCTGCTGCGCGGCTGCCCGTCAGCGCGCGGACGGCGCTGGTCCAGCAAAGCGCAGATCGCATGCACCACCTCGATGTTCTGCCGTTCCGAATTGCCGCCCACATTGTAGGTCTCGCCCACCCGGCCCTTGGCCAGCACGGTGCGGATCGCCTCGCAGTGATCGGACACGAACAGCCAGTCACGCACCTGCCTGCCGTCGCCGTAGACCGGCAGCGGTTCGCCGGCCAGCGCCTTGGCGATCACCAGCGGGATGAGCTTCTCCGGGAAGTGGTAGGGGCCGTAGTTGTTGGAGCAGTTGGTGGTCAGCACCGGCAGCCCGTAGGTGTGGTGGAACGCACGCACCAGGTGATCGGACGCGGCCTTGGACGCCGAGTACGGCGAGTTCGGCGCGTACGGGGTGGTCTCGCTGAACGCGCCGGTCTCGCCCAGCGTGCCGTACACCTCGTCGGTGGACACATGCAGGAAGCGGAACGCTGCGCCGCGCTCGGCCGGCAACGCCTTCCAGTAGTCGCGCACCGCTTCGAGCAGGCCCAGGGTCCCCACCACATTGGTCTGGATGAAGGCCCCGGGGCCATCGATGGAGCGGTCGACGTGGCTCTCGGCCGCGAAGTTCAGCACCGCATCGGGCTGATGCTCGGCGAGCAGGCGGGCGACCCGCTCACGGTCGCCGATGTCGCCGTGCACGAACACGTGGTCCGGATTACCTTCCAGGCTGGACAGCGTCTGCAGGTTGCCGGCATAGGTCAGTGCATCGAGGTTGACGACCTTGACGCCACGGGCCACGGCCTCGAGGACGAAATTGCCGCCAATGAACCCGGCGCCGCCGGTGACAATCCAAGTTGGCACTACCCGTTACTCCTGTTCGATCAAGGCTCCCGCGCCGCCTGGCAGTCGGGTGCAGCGCAGCAGGATACATCGGGCCCACCTTTACCACTGCCTCTGACGGGTGAACAGAGCCCCTTCCCTGAGAGAGCATTAGTGCGCCGCAGCACAACCATACGCATTCGCATGGTTGCCCCAAGCCAGCTAGAATCGGGATCCCACCCCCGAACCGGTTGCTGTCAGGACCGGACGTTCTCCCTGTTACTGAAGGACCCCGTACCAGATGAAAATCCTCGTCGCATACAAGCGCGTGGTGGACTACAACGTCCGCATTCAGGTCAAGCCGGACGGTTCCGGCGTGGTCACCGACGGCGTCAAGCTGTCTCCCAATCCTTTCGATGAAATCGCCCTGGAAGAAGCCCTGCGCCTGCGCGACAAGGGCATCGCCACGGAGGTGGTGGTGGCCACCATCGCCCCGGCCGACGCCCAGGCGCATCTGCGCAACGGCCTGGCCATGGGCGCCAACCGTGCCGTGCACGTGGTCACCGACCAGGCCATCCAGCCGCTGACCGCCGCGCGCACCCTGCTCAAGCTGGTCGAGAAGGAGCAGCCGGACCTGGTTATCCTCGGCAAGCAGGCCATCGACGATGACGCCAACCAGACCGGGCAGATGCTGGCCACGCTCTGGGGCCGCCCGCAGGCGACCTTCGCCAGCAAGCTGGACATCGCCGATGGCAAGGCCACGGTGACCCGTGAGGTCGACGCCGGCCTGGAAACACTGGAAGTGGATCTGCCGGCGGTCGTCACCACCGACCTGCGCCTGAACGAGCCGCGCTTCATCAAGCTGCCGGACATCATGAAGGCCAAGGCCAAGCCGCTGGAAACCCTGCAGCTGGCCGACCTCGGCGTTGAAGCCGCCGACACCTTCAAGACCACCCGGTACGCTGCGCCGTCCAAGCGCAGCAAGGGTGTAATGGTCAAGGACGCGGCCGAACTGGTGGCCGCACTCAAGCAGAAGGGGTTGCTGTAATGAGCAAGATTCTCGTCATCGCCGAGCACCACGACGGCAAGCTCAACGCCGCCACCGCCAAGACCGTCAGCGCCGCCGCTGCCATCAGCGGTGCCAGCATCGACGTGCTGGTGCTGGCCGCCGATCCGACGGCCGTCGCCGCCGAGGCCGCCAGGATCGCCGGCGTCGCCAAGGTCCTGACCGTGGCCAACGCCGCCAACGCACAGGCCCTGGCCCAGGTGCTGGCGCCGCAGATCGCACAGCTGGCCAAGGGCTACAGCCACGTGTTCGGCCCGTCCACCACCTTCGGAAAGGACCTGATGCCGTGCGTGGCCGCCCTGCTGGGCGTCAACCAGGTCTCCGACCTGATGGCCGTGGAAGGCAGCCACACCTTCAAGCGCCCGATCTACGCCGGTAACGCCATCATCACTGTGGAAGCCCCGGCCGACCAGGTCGTGGTCGCCACCGTGCGTGCCGCGTCGTGGCCGGAAGCCGCGCAGGGCGGCAGCGCTGCCATCGAAGCGGCCAGCGTCGATGCGGCACTGCCGACCCACACCCGCTTCGTCGGCCTGGCCGCCGGTGCCAGCGACCGTCCGGACCTGCAGAGCGCCAAGCGCGTGGTCTCCGGTGGCCGTGGTGTCGGCTCGGAAGAGAACTTCAAGGTCGTCTTCCAGCTGGCCGACAAGCTCGGTGCCGCCGTCGGCGCCTCGCGCGCCGCCGTCGATGCCGGCTACGTGCCCAGCGACCTGCAGGTCGGCCAGACCGGCAAGATCATCGCGCCGGAGCTGTACGTGGCCGTCGGCATCAGCGGTGCGATCCAGCACCTGACCGGCATCAAGGATGCCGGCACGATCGTGGCGATCAACAAGGACGGCGATGCGCCGATCTTCGAGATTGCCGATATCGGCCTGGTCGGGGATCTGTTCACGATCCTGCCCGAACTCGAGGCCGCGCTGGGCTGAGCGCCCGCCCGGGGTGCCGCGTAATCAACAGGTTACGCGGCATTCCCTTCCTTCTGGGGCCCGCAGGGACGCTGGCCTGGCTCACCCGTCCTTGCAGTGCCTGTCGCTATAATCCGGGGTCAACCCGTGTAAGGACTGCATCGATGACGCTCCCGTGTTTCAAGGCCTATGACATCCGTGGCCGCGTTCCGGATGAACTGGATGAACGCCTTGCCCGCCGCATCGGCGCCGGCACTGCCGCGTTGCTGGGCCCGGGACCGGTGGTGGTGGGACACGATATCCGCCTGAGCAGCCCCGCCCTCCTGCAGGCCGCCATCGAAGGCCTTACCGCCAGCGGCCGCGATGTCATCGACATCGGCATGTGCGGTACCGAGGAGGTCTATTTCCAGACCTTCCACCGCAAGGCCGCCGGCGGCATCATGGTCACCGCCAGCCACAACCCGATGGACTACAACGGGATGAAGCTGGTGCGCGAGGAGTCCAAGCCGATCAGCGGCGATACCGGCCTGTTCGACATCCGCGACTTCGCCGCCTCGGAGGCGCCGCTGGGAACCGGCCAGGGCGAGGTCCGCCAGGACACCGACAAGTCCGCCTACATCCAGCACCTGCTCGGCTACGTCGACGTGGCCGGCCTGAAGCCGCTGAAGATCGTCACCAACCCCGGCAACGGTGGCGCTGGCCTGGTGATCGACGAACTGGCGCCGCACCTGCCGTTCGAGTTCATCCGCATCCAGCACGAGGCCGATGGCAGTTTCCCGAATGGCATCCCCAATCCGCTGCTGCCGGAGAACCGTGCGGCAACGCGCGATGCCGTGCGCGCGCACGGTGCCGATTTCGGCATCGCCTGGGACGGCGATTTCGATCGCTGCTTCTTCTTCGACGCCGACGGCAACTTCATCGAGGGCTACTACCTGGTCGGGCTGCTGGCGACGGCGCTGCTGGCCCGCCAGGCGGGCGGCAAGATCATCCACGACCCGCGCCTGACCTGGAACACCGTGGAAATGGTCGAGCAGGCCGGCGGCGTGCCGATCATGAGCAAGACCGGGCATGCGTTCATCAAGGAGCGCATGCGTGCCGAAGATGCCATCTACGGCGGCGAGATGAGCGCCCACCATTACTTCCGCGAGTTCGCCTACTGCGACTCGGGCATGATCCCGTGGCTGCTGATCGCGCAGCTGGTTTCCACGACCGGCAAGTCACTGGGCGAGCTGGTGGCCGATCGCATGAAGGCCTATCCGTGCAGCGGCGAGATCAACTTCCGTGTTGACGATGCCAAGGCGACCGTGGCGCGCGTGCTGGCGCATTTCCAGCAACAGCAGCCGGTACTGGACCATACCGATGGCGTCAGTGCGGATTTCGCCGACTGGCGCTTCAACCTGCGCAGCTCCAACACCGAGCCGCTGCTGCGCCTGAACATCGAAACCCGTGGCGATGACGCCCTGCTGCGCGAACGCATCGCCGAGCTGACCGCCCTGATCGGCGGCACGCCGGCAAACCATTAACCGAAGGACGCACCATGAATCCCATCGTTCCCGTCATTCTTTCCGGCGGCTCTGGCACGCGTCTGTGGCCGCTGTCGCGCGAAGCGTATCCGAAGCAGTTCCTGCCGCTGGTCGGCAACGACACGATGCTGCAGGCGACCTGGAAGCGCGTTGCGTCGATTGCCGGCGCGGCACCGATCGTAGTCGCCAACCAGGAACACCGTTTCATGGCGGCCGAGCAGCTGCGCGAATGCAAGGTGCTGCCGCAGGCGCTGATCCTCGAGCCGGTCGGCCGCAACACCGCGCCGGCGATCGCCATCGCCGCGCTGCAGGCACTGTCGGCCGGCGATGACGCGCTGCTGCTGGTGCTGCCGTCGGACCACGTGGTCCGCAACGAGGCGGCGTTCCATGCCGCGGTCAAGCAGGCCGCCGTCGCGGCCGAATCCGGCAAGCTGGTCACCTTCGGCATCGTGCCGACGGCGCCGGAGACCGGCTACGGCTACATCAAGGCCGCCACGGGTGAAGGCGTGCGTGCCGTCGACCGCTTCGTCGAGAAGCCCGACCTGGCTACCGCCGAACAGTACGTGGCATCCGGCGAGTACTTCTGGAACAGCGGCATGTTCCTGTTCAAGGCCTCGCGCTACCTGAAGGAACTGGAGACGCTGCAGCCGGCGATCCTCGCCGCCTGCCGCAATGCGCTCGACAAGGCCGCACGCGACAACGACTTCATCCGCCTCGACGCCGAGGCCTTCGCTGCCAGCCCGAACGACTCGATCGACTACGCGGTGATGGAAAAGACCGCCGATGCCGCCGTGGTGCCGCTCGACGCGGAATGGAATGACGTCGGCTCGTGGTCGGCATTGTGGGAAGTGTCCGACAAGGATGCCGACGGCAACGCCTGCCATGGCGATGTCATCGCCCTGGACTGCAAGGACAGCTATGCCTATGGCAACCGCCTGATCGCGATGGTCGGCCTGCAGGACGTGGTGGTCGTGGAGACCGACGACGCCGTGTTCGTCGGCCACAAGGACCGCGTGCAGGACGTCAAGGAGATTGTCGGCCGGATCAAGCGCGAGGGCCGCAGTGAAGCTGCCGCGCACCGCAAGGTGTACCGTCCGTGGGGCGCCTACGATTCCATCGACAACGGCGACCGCTTCCAGGTCAAGCGCATCACCGTCAAGCCGGGCGCGACCCTGAGCCTGCAGATGCATCACCACCGCGCCGAGCACTGGATCGTGGTCAGCGGCACGGCCGAGGTGACCCGGGGCGACGAGGTCATCCTGCTGTCGGAAAACCAGAGCACGTACATCCCGTTGGGCGTCACCCACCGCCTGAAGAACCCGGGCAAGCTGCCGCTGGAGTTGATCGAAGTGCAGTCGGGCAGCTACCTGGGCGAGGACGATATCGTTCGTTTCGAAGACCAGTACGGCCGCGCGGGAGGCTGATCGGTGAGTGCTTCGGGTGCCGGCCGTTCGAGGCCGTTGTGTGTTGATCTGGACGGCACCCTGCTGCGCAGTGACCTGTTGTACGAGACCTTCCTGAGGATGCTGGCACGGCAGCCCTGGATGCTGTTCGTGCTGCCGTTCTGGCTGCTGCGTGGCAAGGCGCACCTGAAGCACCAGCTGGCGGTGCACGGTGCCGGCGATCCGGCACTGCTGCCGTACGACCCGCGCGTGGTCGAACTGCTGCGGACCAGCAGTGATCGCAGGCGGGTCCTGTGCACGGCATCCGACGCCGCACTGGTGGAGCCGATCGCGCGCCATCTGGGCGTGTTCGACGACGTGTTCTGCAGCGATGGACACACCAATCTTGCCGGGCATCGCAAGGCCGATCTGCTGGTGAAGGCGTTCGGCGAGCGCGGTTTCGACTACATGGGCAACGCGCGGGTTGATCTGGCCATCTGGAAGCACGCGCATTCGGCCTGGGTGGTCAACGCCGGTGCCGGTGTCGCCCGCGCTGCGGCGCACTGTTCGGAGCTTGCCGCACACTGGCCCCGCGAAGGCGGCGGCCCACGCGCCTGGCTCAAGGCGATGCGTGTCCACCAGTGGCTGAAGAACGTGCTGGTGTTCGTGCCATTGCTGGCGAGTCATCGTTTCCTGGAGCTGGAGACCACGCTCAACGCGGTGCTGGCGTTCATCGCCTTCGGGCTGTGCGCATCCGGCGTGTATCTGTTCAATGACCTGCTGGACCTCGACTCGGACCGGCAGCATCCGCGCAAGCGCAAGCGCCCGTTCGCCTGTGGCCGGCTGGATCTGCGTTCGGGGCTGCTGGCCACGCCGGTACTGACCCTGGCCGGCTTCCTGCTGGCGGCCATTGTCGCCCCTGCATTCCTGCTGGTACTGGCCATCTATTTCTGCCTCACCCTGGCCTATTCCCTGCGGATGAAGCAGGTGGTGATGATCGATGTGGTGATGCTGGCCGCGCTCTACACCATCCGCATCGTCGGCGGTGCCGCGGCAATCGACGTCACGCTTTCGTTCTGGCTGCTGACCTTCTCGATGTTCATCTTCCTCAGCCTGGCCATGCTCAAGCGCTACACCGAACTGCGCATGACGCTGGCCAGCGGCAAGGAGAAGCCCAGCGGGCGTGGCTACCACGTCGAGGACCTGGGACTGGTACAGGCCCTGGGTACCGCGTCGGGCATGGCGTCGGTACTGGTGCTGTGCCTGTACATCAACGCGCCGGAAAGCCAGGAGCTCTACGGGCATCCGCTGTTCCTGTGGCTGCTGTGCCCGGTCCTGCTCTACTGGATCTGCCGCACCTGGCTGCTGGCCCACCGTGGACAAATGCACGACGACCCGGTCGTGTTCGCAGTGAAGGATCCCGGCAGCCTGATCACGGTGCTGGTGGGTGGCCTGTCGGTACTGGCGGCGATCTGAATCAGGCACATCACGGCTGCGCCACCGGCGCGCAGCCCGTCATTCGAGCGCGGGGAATGACGGTGCCAGCGCTGCCCGCAGGCAGCGCTGGCAACCCGGCCAGGTGGGATCAGGCCGGACGCTCGGACCCGGTACGATCCAGCAGCATGGCTTCCTGCAGGTCGTAGAAGCGCCGCAGCGGATAGGCCTGCAGTGCCTGTGCGCGTACCTCGGCACGGCTTGCCGCATCGCGGCTGGCCATCAGGCGCAGCATCGCTGCCGCCAGTGCCGGTGCATCGCCGACCGGCACCACTTCGCCATTGCCGGTGTTCTGCACGATGGTGCGCACGCCCGGCAGGTTCGACGCGATCACCCGTGAACCACTGAGCATCGCCTCCAGCTGCACCATGCCGAACGCTTCATAGCGGTTGACGCTGGGCAGTACCAGCACATCGAGCTGCGCATAGAACGCCTGCAGTTCCTGTTCGCTGACGCGACCGCGCACGTCGACCGCATCCCCCAGCGCGGCGATGCTGCCGTGGATGGCATCCATGATGCCGCCGCCGGCGATGTTGTGGGTATCCCCGACCAGCACCAGGCGGACACGGTCGCCATGCAGGGCATGGACCTGGCTGAAGGCCTCCAGCAGGACGGGCAGGCCTTTCTCGGCGACGAAGCGGCCCACGAAACCAAAGCGGAACACCCCGTCGGTACTCGCCGGGCGATCCTGCCAGGGCATCGCCTTCATCGGCGCCAGCACTTCATGCTGCTTGTGACGGATACCGGACAACCAGGCCGATGAGCTCGCGTAATCGTGGGTGAGCACCCCGACATCACGGGCGCGCCGCGTGGCCAGCCAGCAGGACACACGGGTCACGTTCACCGCCAGCCGGTCCAGCAGTCCACCCACCACGGCCATGTCGCACTGGTAGTTCACCACCAGCTTGCGGGCCGGGACCAGCAATGACAGCAGGCCCGATTCCAGCATCGGCATATGCAGGTTGACCACATCATGCTGCCGCGCCAGTCGGCGGAACCAGGTGATGAACTTCCAGCTCAGGACGCCTTTGTGCATGCGGGCGAACACCGGTGCGCGCACCACGCGCACGCCGTTGATGGTCTCTTCCACCGGCAGGGATGCATCGTGCTGGGTGGTGAGCACGGTGACCTCGTGGCGATGGGACAGGTCCTCGGCAAGCATCCGCGCGAATTCAGTCACCCCGCTCATGTAGGGCGTGTAGTAGGTCAGGACGATCAGGATCTTCATGCTCAGCTCGCGCTCACCAGTACCACGCCCAGCACGATCAGGCCGATGCCGGCCATGCGCAGTGGGCCGATGTGCTCGCCCAGGAACAGCACGGCAAGCACCGGTGTCACCACGTAGGTCAGGGCGATCATCGGCTGCAGCTTGGTCAGTGGCATGTACTTGAGCAGCACCACCCACGACACCAGCGGGATCATCTGCAGGATGAAGCCGGTCACCAGTGGCAGGTTGAACGCAGACGACAGCATGGGCAGGAGGCCGTCGGAATAGGTGACACGCCCCGCCCCGACCTTCAGCAGGACGGTTCCACAGGCGCCGAGGATGACCAGGCCGAAGACGATCAGGAGTTGCATGGGAGACCTCTTGCGCCGTGGCCGTGGCCCGACGCTGTTCGATGGATGATTGCGAAGACCGTCATTCTGCCGGCTCGGCAGGCACGCCGCAGCTGATGCGGGCGTGGGACACGTTGGCGAACAGAGGCCGGGGATCGGTTGATAGACCCAACGCCTGCGGCGACGCAACCGGCCAATCCGGCGCGAGGACGACCACCGAGCTGCCGCCGGCCAGCGACAAACTGACCTCGCCCTGGTGCCCGTCGACGGTTGCTGCTTCCACACCGTTGACGGTCACATGGATACGTCCCTCGGCGGGTGGCTGCAGCAGATCCAGATCAACCTGCAGTCGTGCGCCCGCACATCCTTTGGGCACGAAGGTTTCAAGGCTGAAGGCGCCGCGGGTCCAGCAGTGATCCTGTTCGCAGGTGTGCCAGCCCGTACCCGCCTGGGCCAGCGGCAACTGACCGGACTGCAGCGAGAACAATGCGAATGTGGGATCTTCCAGGAGCGGGGCAGTACCCGGCGGCAGCGCTGGGCCCGTCCCGGGCTGCCTGAGTACCAGCAGCCAATCGGGTGATTCGGCACCGCGCAGGCTGTCATTGAACAGGGCATCGCTGTACCCCACCGGAGCGTCGCCACGGTCGGCAATGCGCGCGCGCACCCCGCGCCGATGCAGCTCCAGCACAGCAAAGTCCTGCTTGACGTAGCGCTCCGGCCCGTTGACCCCGGACGTGTCGATGACAACCTCATCGCCCTTCTGCGGCAGCCTGATCGCTTCCGAGAGGGCATGGGTGATACCCGAAGGCACATGCGAGACCAGGATCGATCGCGAACGCACGGCGTAGGCCGCCGACAGCGCCCCCAGCGTCGCCATCAGCAGCAGTACCACACCTGTGCGGCCGCGACGGCGCGCATGGCGCAGCAGAAGCCAGCTCAACAGCGCCACCCATGCCGGCCCGAGCACCTGCACCAGCTTGTGCTCGCCGTACTGATAGCCATGGCTCTGCACATAGGCAACCAGCACCATGCTGGCTGCCAGCAAGCCGACGAAGAACCGCCAGCGTCCTTCCCGGATGGAAAGCCATGCAGTGGACGCCATCAGCACCAGCCCGAGCATGATGGCTTCCGGATTCACGGCAGGTTCGCCGGTCATCAACAGGCCGGCGAAGGGAGCCGACAGCCACCAACCCCAGAAGGGCTGCCGGATGTACCAGCTGGGCCACGACGACTGCGCGACGATGCCACTGACCTGGGCATAGGATGCCATCAGCTCGGGCAGCATCCGGTTGAGGACGATCGCGCAGGCCAGCATCGCCAGCAGGCCGCCCAGCAGGAACACCCGCCAGGAACGCAGCCACATGGCCGTCACCAGTACGGCCAGGGCCACGATCATGCACGCATGCACCGCCGCTTCGCCGTATGCCATGCCGGTACAGCCCGCGGCTGCACCCAGCATGATCCACTTTGCACCCAGCGACTGCATCGGCGTAAGTGCCCACAGCACGATCATCATCAGCAGGGCGCCCGCCATCGCCGTACCGATGTTCTCGTTGACCACCGCAAGCATCATGCCGGTACCCAGCATGCACAGCACCGCCAGCAGGAAGGCCACCGCGGTTCCCCGCGGCCAGCGACGCGCGCCGCCGAAGCGGCCTGCCATCGAGGGCAGCATGCCGAGCACCGGGAACAGTGCGGCGGTGCCGATCATCGCCCGCACCTGGTTTGGGCCTGCCTCCGGCACGAAGCTGGACGCCAGTGCCAACAGGCTGTACGCCCCATTGCGCTGCACGATGCAGCCGTTGCCGATGAACTGCATGCCCTGACCGCATTGCCCCAGCGCCCACTCGCGGGCCACCGTGGCCTGCTCGACCCAGAGCGGGTGTTGCATGGCCCATTTGGCACCGCCGTAGAAGAACACCAGATCATGGTTGGTGCCTTCAAGCATCCACAGATGCCGGGAGGCGAACATGAGATTCCACCATGCGACCAGCAGAACGCCCGCAAGCAGACTGATCGTGAACGCCCAGATCGACGCATGGGCGAGCGGATCGGCGAAGCCACGGCGAAGCGCCATGAGGGCTCCCACGGCCCCGCTGATCAGGAAACAGGGAAACACCACGTAGCCGGGCAGCCACGCATTGGCATTCATCAACAGAGCCAGTACGCACACGCTCGCAAGCAGCAACGCCTGGACCGGCCCGATCCGCCGCAGATGCGGGCTCACGCGGATGCCGGCGACGGCCAGCAGAGTCGAGCTGCCGATGACAGCAAGACACATCGCCAATACCGGCGCAATCAGTTGCCAGACATAATGCACTGCGTGTTCTCCCTGCACTGAAGGCGGGATCCGCCGAAGCGGACCCCGCGCTCTTTCAGGCCTCCGCGCGGGCCTGGTACATCCAACGAAGCGTCTCGCCCAGATCGAAGTCCGGCAATGAGCCGACCGCGGCCCGCAGCTTGCCGTTGTCACCACGCAGCGACTTGACCTCGTTGGCGCGGACGAAGGCGGGATTCACTTTCACTTCGATGTCGCGGCCGGAGATGCCACGCATGCGTTCGATGACCTCATGCAGCGAATGCTCCTGGCCGGAGCAGACGTTGTAGGTCTGGCCATTGCCCGGTAGTGCCAGCAGGCCTTCGTAGGCAGCGGCCACGCCCCGCACGTCATTGAAATCGCGCGAGACATCGGTGTTGCCCAGCTCGATCACATCGGCACCGCGGCGGAAGTGCGCCACGATCTTCGGAATCAGGAACTTCTCGTCCTGGCCCACGCCGGTGTAGTTGAATGGACGCACCAGGGTCAGCGGAAGCTGATCGATCCACAGCGCCGCCATGGCCTCCATCGCCATCTTGCTGATCGCGTAGTCGTTCTGCGGCGAAAGCGGCGCCTGCTCGTCGAGCACGCCGGACGCGTTGCCGTAGACATTGGCACTGCTGGCCAGCAGTACATTGCTCGGCGCCTCGTCCAGAGACGCCAGCGCTTCCAGCAGATTGCGCGTACCCACCACGTTGACCCGGTAGATCTCGTCGGCATCACCGTGGGCGACGAACGAGATCGCAGCCAGATGGACCACGCGCTGCGGACGCACTCTGGCGACGTGCTGCTTGAGCGCAGCACGGTCGAGCAGATTGACCGACGTTGCGGTGTCGCCGGAATGCAGATCATGCACATCGCAACCGGCAGCACGCAGGCGCTCGATCACGTAGCGCCCGGTGAACCCGGACGCCCCCGTGACCAGCACGCGCTGGCCTGACAACTCAGAACGAGAAGCCACGCTCGTTCCTCTTGAGGTCAGCCTCGACCATCATCTGGCACAGCTGTTCCAGGCTGGTCTGCGGCTTCCAGCCAAGGATGCGCTCGGCCTTTTCCGGGTTGCCGATCAGCAGATCGACTTCGGCCGGGCGGTGGAACTTCGGATTGATGCGCATCACGGTCTTGCCGGTGGCGGTGTCCACCGCGACTTCGTCCACGTCCTTGCCCTTGAACTCGACATCGATGCCGGCGCCCTTGAACGCCATCGCCACGAAGTCGCGCACGGTCTCGGTACGGTTGGTGGCCAGCACGAAGGTGTCCGGCTGCTCGGCCTGCAGCATGCGCCACATGCCTTCCACGTATTCCTTGGCGAAGCCCCAGTCACGCTTGGCGTCCAGGTTGCCCAGTTCCAGGACGTCCAGCTGGCCCAGCTTGATCTTGGCAACCGAGTCGGTGATCTTGCGGGTCACGAACTCGCGCCCGCGCAGCGGGCTTTCGTGGTTGAACAGGATGCCGCTGGAACCGAAGATGTCGTAGCTCTCGCGGTAGTTGACAGTGATCCAGTGCGCGTAGAGCTTGGCCACGCCGTACGGGCTGCGCGGGTAGAACGGGGTGTCCTCCACCTGCGGCACGGCCTGCACCTTGCCGAACATTTCCGAGGTCGACGCCTGGTAGAAGCGGATCTTCGGATTGACCAGGCGGATCGCTTCCAGCAGGTTCAGTGCACCCACACCGGTGATCTGCGCGGTGGTGGTCGGCTGGTCGAAGCTGACGCCGACGAAGCTCTGTGCGGCCAGGTTGTAGATCTCGTCCGGCTGGATCTTCTGCACCATCGCCAGCGACGTGCCGAGGTCGGTCAGGTCGTACTCCACCAGGTGCAGGTTCGGGTGGTTGGTCACGCCCAGCTCATCCAGGCGCCAGAAATTGACCGAGCTGGTGCGGCGGTAGGTGCCGTGCACTTCATAGCCCTTCTCCAGCAGCAGCTGGGTGAGATAGGCGCCGTCCTGACCCGTGATGCCTGTGATGATTGCCTTCTTCATTGCTTCTCGTCCTGATGATTGAGTGTATTTGCAGCCAGAACCTGCCGACGCGTGCGGAGGATCTGTCGAGCCATGGAGTCCAGACGGCGGGCCAGCGCAGGATACCGGTGTTCGGCGCGCCATTGTGCGGCACGCTGCTGCACTTCGGCCAACACTGGATCGCCGTCACGGCTGGCACGCAGCAGTTGCCGCAGACCGGCCGCAAGATCGGCCGGGGAGGTCCCGGGCAGACGGTGAACGACGTCGCCGACGTTGTCGAAGATCGCCAGCGGCGTGACGGCCACCGGGCGGCCTGAGGCCAGCCCGTAGCGGACTGCCGCGCTGGAGGATTCGCCGGTGCCCTGGTATGGGAACACCACCACATCGGCCTGCACCAGCTCCTGCATGCTCTCCTGGTCACGCAGGAAACGGGTCACCATCCGCACACGCGACTGCAGGCCGTGCTGCACGACGCGCGCCACCGCCTGGTCGATCTGCTGCCGCGAGACATCCACCGGATACTCGGCATTGATCATCGCCAGTTCGACGTCCACGCCCTGGGCGACCATCAACGCAACAGCGTCGATCAGTTCCAGCAACCCCTTGTGCGGCAGGAAGAAACCGTAGGAAACGACGCGCAGGCGTGCGCCCGTGTTTGCCGCCGCCGGCTCAGCCGGTTCCAGGATGCCGTGCGGGAACATCGCGGTGTTGCGCTCCACGCCGATGTCCTTGAGACGGTTGAGGTCGTGTATGGAGTGCACCAGCACGCGATCGCAGCCGGCCAGTGCCGGCCCCAGGTCGCGCAGCCGCTTGCGCGGATTCTCCGCGGCATCAACGGTTGCATGCATCATCACGATCAGGCCCCTGCCGGCCGCCTGCTGCCGCTCAAGGAAGGCCGAGAACGCGGGGAAGTCAAAGAAGCCGTACTGGAACTGGATGATCAGCGTGTCCAGCTTCAGGCGCTCGATCTGCTGTTCCAGCCGCTCGAGCATGTCGCCTTCGCCCTGCCGCCAGCAGCGGACAACCTCTGGCCCATCGCGGAACGTGCGGTCATCGGCCTCGGCCGCCAGGATCGCCACCGGCGTTCCGCCGCTCTCCACGAGATAGCTGGCGTAACTGGCCACGCCGCAGCGCGTATTCCAGGTCGTGATCCAGCCGACGCGCGCATCGGGCAGCGTCGGCTGCGCCGCGAACGCGCGTACGTCCTGCTCCAGTCTCCGCGCGGCATCGGACCACGTGAAGCGCGACTTCAGAAGTCGCCGCGCGGCCTCGACCTTGTCCCGCACACGCGCCGGATCGGCGCCGTGCACCTCACGCATTGCGGCGGCCAGCGCGTCGACATCGGGTTCGGCCCAGACCGAATTGCGCAGATTGAAGTGGGTCTGCGCCGGAACGAAGCGGTAATCCACCATCCAGGCGGTTTCTTCGCTGCAGAAATCCAGCTGCCCCCCCCAGTTGGTGGTGATCACCGGCAGGCCGCCCAGCATCGCTTCGGCCAATGGCAGGCCAAAGCCTTCAGCCCGGCTCGGCGCCAGCAGCGCGTTGCAGCTCGCGTACAGATGCTTGAGCTGGGCGTCGCTCACGTCCTCCTCGATGATGTGCACGTCCGGATAATCCGGGTTGTCGCGGCGTGCGTCAGCCAGCCAGCGATGCACTTCATTGTGTGGATTGGCGAAGGTCTTGATGACGAGGCTGACATCGTCGGCGGCGCTGAACGCCTTGCCATAGGCCAGAAGCATCGCGTCCACGCCCTTGCGCGGGAAGCACGAGGACACGTGGAGGAAGCGGAACCCCCTGCCCGGCACCGGATAGGTCGCATCGGCAACAATCTGCTCCCAGTGATCCACGCCGTTCCAGCAGACGCCAAGGGGAACCGACACGCCGTTATCCACCATGATCTTCTCGACATGATGCGAAACGCAGGAGATCCCCTGCAGGCTGTCATTGAACTCCTCGACCCACTCCTGCGGAAAACCGCTCTCCTCCCAGGGATAGGCGTGCAGCAGATTCATCCTTGCGCGTGCATCGGCAACCCGTGGCGGATACAGCAGCCGGCTGGTCACATCGGCCTGGTCGGCCGGGATCGCGGCCACGGCAGCATGCAGCGCCGCCACGCGCGGATTGCGCGCAAGGAACTGCGGTGACGGATCGAAATCACCCGGGCCCTCGGTCGAATGCAGACCCACGCGGTGGCCACGATCGGCCAATGCTTCCGCGAGGCAACGGTTCACCAGGGCCAGGCTGTAGCTGCTGTCGAATGGCCCTTCCACGCGCCAAGACAGCGATGCGGGCAGCTCACCGCCGCGTGCGAGCGCCTCGTTGGCCGCCATTCCGGAGGAGATCAGCGCTGCCGCCTGCTGCAGTTCGAAGGGTTCCGGCTCGCAGCCGACGTCCAGCCCACCCACCGCCTGGACCAGGGTGCGGTAGCCGGCGTCGAGTGCAGGCGACGCGGCGACCCAGCGGCGATCGCGTGGCTCACGACGCGATGCGACCGCTTCCATGGCCTGCAGCGCGGCCTTGGCCGAATTGTCCCACGAGAACTTCGCCGCCTGTCGGGGAGCATGGGCACGCAGGGAATCGGCGAATGCGGTGTCAGTCAGGACGTTCTGCATGGAGCGGGCGATCGAAGCAGGCTCCGTTGGATCGAACAACGCATCTTCACGACCGATCACCTCGGGGATGCTGGTCGTGCCTGAGCCAATGGTCGGTGCTCCGCAGGACATGGCCTCCAGCGCGGGCAGGCCAAAGCCTTCATGCAACGAGGGGAACACGAAGGCCGCCGTCGCGCTGTACAGCGCAATCAGCTCTTCGTCGGTGATATAGCCGGTGAACACCACCTGGTTGCTGACGCCGAGCTGCGCTGCCAGCGCATCGAAATTGCGGCGGTCGTGCTCGGACACTTTGCCGGCGATGACCAGCTGCGTCGACGCACGTACGGCAGGATCCATCAGGGAGAATGCCCGCAGCAGACCCTCTGCATTCTTGCGCGGCTCCATTGCCCCGCTGTACATCACGTAGCGGCCACGCAGGCCGAAGCGCTCGCGGAACAGGGTCTGCTCGCGTTCGCCGATGACCATCGGCACGAAGTGCGGCGAGATTGCCGAGGAGATGTTGACCACACGCGCCGGATCGATATCCAACGCCTGCAATGCCTCCTGCCGCGCGTGCTGGGAGATCGACAGCAGCAGGTCGGCGCGCTTGAGCGACTCGACCTTGTCCATGTACCAGGACCGGACCCAGTCCGATGCCAGATAGACGTCGGGATTGAGCAGCGGAATCAGGTCATAAAGGGTCAGCGCAGTCGCCGCCCGTACGCCCGGCAACTTGCCGATCGAGCCGACCGCACCGCCCTGGGAACCTTCGAACAGGCTGGATACGTGGATGAAGTCGGGCTGGAGGCCATCCAGGAACGCTTCCCACATCAGCTCGGATGCACCACGCCGCCACGCATCCGCGGCGTTCGGCCAGCCTACCCGGCTGAAGGTATCGAACTGACGGATCCGTTCCTGCGGGACCAGGCCATCCAGGGCCTGGCGGATGTCGCCGATGCCATCGGGGAAGGTGCCGTTGACCGCCACCCAGATCTCATGGTCGCCCGCATTGCGGGCCATCGCTTGCGCCAGCGAGGTCGAATAGCGCCCGATGCCCCGGAATCGGCTCTCGGTCTGTGCACCCTGCAGGTCAATCAGCACTCTCATCGGGCAGCCCTTTCATTCCTTGAACGCTTCAGGTCTTCCAGCACGCGCCGGGCCCGTCGATCCAGATGGACGACAGTGACTTCGTGCTCGTTGCCCTCCATTGCAGCCAATCGCGCCCGCTCGATCTCGAACAGCTGTTCGCTGATGGCGATCTTCTGCAGGCGCTGGTGAAGGAAGGGAATGCGCGTAACCAGGGGCTTGGCCAGGCGTCGCAGCCACGGTGCGGCCATGGCGACCTTCAGCGCGCGCACGACCGCCGGCCGCAGCGCACGTTTCATGCGGCCCAGCACGCTGGACGACAGGCGTCGGCGCACTGCCCGGAACGGCCGCGTGAGCTGCCACGAACGGCTGCGTTCGATCGCATCCAGCTGCGCGCGCAGCTGCTCATGCGCCAACCACCAACGATGGGCCTCGTGCTTGCCCTTGGTGACCTGCTCAGTCAGCTCGTGCAGTTCGGTCAGCGCCTTCCTGTCGAGCAGGCTGCGCTCACGCTCATGCTTGCTCACCAGTTCCCGCTGGGCCACTGCCATCGCACGGACCGCGCCTTCGTGCTCGCTGCGCAGCCTTTCCATTGCCCGGGCGTTGTGCTCGGTTGCCTCGGCGGATTCTTCCTGCGCCCGCTGCAGTGCCGCGTCCAGATCCTGGATCCGCTCGTTCAATTCGACCTCGCGTCGATCCGCCAGCGTCTGCAGTTCGTGATAGGCCAGGTTGATCTGCGAGCAGAACTGCGAGCCCGAACTCAGACTGAAATCATCGAACACATTGGGTCCGCTCTCGAATGCCGCATCCAGTTCGGGATGCTGCGCACTGGCGTAGAACCGGTTGAGGCCGTCGAAATAGACGAACCGGTACCCCTTGTCGAGCAGGATCGGTTCCCAGTTCTGGTGGGATTGTTCCGAACTCAGCGGACGCGTGCTTTCCACCACGACCAGCCAGGGCAAGCGGGTATCGCGCTGCCAGCCGCGCAGCACCAGTTCCTCTGCGCCCTCGACGTCGACCTTCAACCAGTGGATGTCAGTGGCTGGCACCTGCTCCAGCACGGTGTCCAGCGTCAGCGCCGGCACACGCACGTCGGAGACGTTGAAGCCCGCCTCCCGATGTTCGGCAGCGATGGCCGGATCCGTGGTGCTCAGGCCGGTATCGGCGATGTTGAAGAACTGCAGTATCCCGGGTTGATCGCTTACGGCAACCTGCAGCACCACCTCATCCGGCCGGCGATCGCGCAGCAGGTTGGCATACTGCGGCGTGGGCTCCACGTGCACGCCGCGCCAGCCATGCTCGTAGAACATCCGGCTTACCGAGTCGGTGTCGGGGCTCTGTGCGCCCACATCGACATAGCAGCCATTGACCACATGTGACAGCGCGCGCCAGAGCATGACGTCTTCGAAATTCTGCGCGTAGGAAATCAGCTTTGACATGGTTGTCCGTCAGTCCGCCTGCACACCATCGGCCGATGCGCGGCTGCGTTCGACGCTGAAGGCAGCATCAAGCCAGTTCGATCCGATGAACGTGGTCCTGTCGGCATTCATCACGTCGAACACCAGCAGGTTGTCCACCCACTCGAAGTTGTCGACCATGTGCGTTTCGGTGCTGACCAGCGCCGGCGACACCGAGTAGGAACCCGGGCCCAGCGTACAGGTGAAGTCCAGGTGGTAGACCACCTGTTCTCCGCCCCGTACATCTCGCTGGACCTGACCGGTATGCCAGGTATTGCTGCCCCAGATGATGTGGCCCTGCTTGTCGCGCAGCATGAACCCCAGTACCAGGCTGGGCAGGTCGGCACTGACCTGTGCCTTCAGTTCAAGCCGGAGCTTCTGGCCAACGGTTGCCAGCTTGACCTCCTGGCTGCTTTCGCCATCGAGCAGTCGCAGCGATTCCACGCGGGCCTGGCCGGTCCCGCTCCGGGTAGTCACCCAGCCGGATTTGCCACGGCGCTGCTCGACCGCAAGCGTCTCGTTTTCCTTCTTCGCGATCAGCGCGTTGTAGAAATCGATGACCTCGTCCGGCTCGCCATCCTTCAGCACTCGTCCCTTGTCCAGCAGGATCGCGCGGTCGCACAGTGCCTTCACGTCGCTGAGGCTGTGCGAGACCAGCATGATCGACGTGCCCTCCTCGCGGAAGCGACGCATGCGGTCGAAGCTCTTGTGCTGGAAGTAGCTGTCGCCGACCGACAGGGCCTCGTCGACGATCAGCAGGTCCGGGGTGAATGCAGTGGCGACGGCAAACGCCACGCGCACCTGCATGCCGCTGGAATAGGTACGCACGGGCTGGTCGAAGTACTCGCCCACTTCGGCGAAGGCCTCGATCTCCGGCATCGCGGCTTCGATCTGCTCCTGCGAGTAGCCCATCAGGCCTGCGGAGTGGAACGCGTTCTGGCGACCGGTGAGGTCGGGGTTGAAGCCCATGCCCAGCTCGAGAATCGCCGCAACGCGGCCGGTCCGCGTCACCTGGCCCTCGGTGGGCTGGGCGGTTCCGGTGATGAGCTTGAGCAGGGTGCTCTTGCCCGCGCCGTTCTGGCCGATCACGCCCACGGCTTCGCCGGGCGCGATGGTGAAAGACACATTGCGCAGCACCCAGTTCTCTTCCTTGGGCCGCGTCGGCACACCGAACCAGCGGGCCGCGCGCAGCCACTCACTCGTCCAGACACGATACGCCTTGCCGACGTTGTCGACCTTCAGTTCACCACTCATAGCGCATCCACCATTTCCGGGCTGGCACGACGGAACATCACCAGCGAAGCCAATGCCAGCACCACCGTGGCGATCATCAGCCACAACAGGTCACCCCAGACCGGCGGCTTGTCGAACAGCAGCACGTTCTGGTAGCTGGTAACCAGCGGCAGCAACGGGTTGAGCCGGAAGATGGCCTGCACGCGCTCGGGCAGGATGGTGATGTGGTAGACGATGGGGGTCAGCCAGAACAATGCCTGCAGGACCACCGGGACGACCTGGCCGATATCGCGCATGAACACGTTGAGCACGCCCAGCAGCAGGCCCAGCGCCATCGAGAAACTCAGCGTCAGCAGCATCAGCGCCGGCAGCCACAGGGCCTCGGCCGTGGGCATGTGGCCCATCACCGCGAACACCGCGAAGATCGCCACCAGCAGCAGCACGTTGTTGACCAGCATCGTGCCACCGGCGATGAACGGCAGGCAGATGCGGGGGAACGACATCTTCTTCATCAGGTTGCCGCTGTCGACGAACAGGTTCACCGACTTGCCGATGGTCTCGGAGAACATCGTCCAGCACAGGGTGCCGGACATCAGGTACAGCGCGTAACCGTACTTGTCATCGATGCCCGGCAGCTTGGCGGCCAGCACCTCGGACAGGATCGTGGCGAAGATCAACACCTGCATCAGCGGGTGGATGATCATCCACAGGGCGCCCAGGCGGCTGCGGATGAAGCGCAGCCGCAGCTCGTTCTTGATCGAGGAAAAAATGAAATAGCGGTAGTTCCACAGGGCTTTCAGCATACCCAGCATGTCGAATCCTCGTGCCCGGTGGTGGTGGTTCTTGGGTTCATCGGTCGTGTCGTTCCAAAGACTGCAATCGAGCGCGCATGGCCGTTGCGGCGGCCTGCAGGCTCATGGTTTCCAGGATGTCGCTGCGTGCCTGCGCGCCGATCTGCTGCGCCAGGCCCGGTTCACGGGCGAGCCGGCGCATCCACGCTGCCGCGGCCGGCACGTCGGCCTCGGCCCAGGTGCCGCCATCGGCGAAGGGATACTCCCCCGGGCGGATCGGCACCGTGCGGAACGGCACCAGGCAGCTGTTGCCCTCGTTCATGAAATCGAGATTGCCCGACCAGGCGGTGGCGATCACCGGCTTGCCACGGGCCATGCTCTCGGCCAGTCCGAGCCCCAGCCCTTCCGCGCGGTGCAGCGAGACATAGGCATCGGCAGTTTCCTGCAATGCGTGCAGCTGCGCATCGTCGAGCACCTGGTCGCGTACCAGGATGCGCGGATCGCCGGCAGCCTGCTGCATCAGCTCGCGCAGCCGCTGCGGATGGCGGAAGCCGTTGCTGCACTTCATCACCAGCTGCACGTTGTCCGGTGCGCCATCGAAGGCCGCGCGGAACGCCGCCAGCACCGCCCACGGATTCTTGCGGTGGATCGACGAATTGAAGTCGAAGCTGCACAGGAACACGAAGGCGTCGTCGTCCAGGCCGAAGCTGGACCGGGACAGGTCCGCGCCGGGCTGCGGCACGATCGGATGCGGAATGCGCACCACCGGCTTGCCGGTCGCGCGCCGGAAGGCATCCTCGACGAAGCGGGTGGAGACCCAGACTTCGTCGACCTGCTCCAGCGTTCGCTGCCATGCGGCCGGCACGGTATCCAGCTCCCAGAACCAGAACGCGATGGTGTAGGTATCGCGCGGCAGGCGGGGCGCCAGTTCACCGAACAGGTCCGGATTCACGAATACCAGGTTGAAGGGATAGGGCGCGCCCCGTCCGAGCTGGCCGGACAGGCTGTGGTCATTGCACGCATGCGGGATGCGGAGGGCGGCATCGTTCACCGCAACCGGATATCCCTCACCCAGCAGGGCCCGGGCATACATCCGTGCCGTCTGCCCCAGGCCGAACTGGCCGTGGATGTAGCCGTACAGATTGACGCCGGGCCCCAGGGTGGGATCTGTCGGCGGGAAGACCAGCGCTTCACCGCGCGCGTCGCCAGCGGCCGGTGCGGGCAGCGTGGGGAAACGTGCCTGCTCCAGTCCGCGGGCAAGCCACCAACGGCGCAGCCCGCCCAGGCGGGCGCGCAGGGCGTGGACGATGCGACGTGGCGCCCGCCTCCCTCCCCTGCTTTCGTCGTTGCTGGCCATGGTGCGGCTCAACCCAGCGCCCGTTCCAGGTCCAGCTGCAGGTCGCCCAGGTCTTCCACCCCCACGCTCAGGCGCACCAGCGCATCGCTGATGCCCAGCTGCTCGCGGCGCGCGACCGGGATCGACGCATGGGTCATCACGGCAGGATGGTTGACCAGGCTCTCCACGCCGCCGAGCGATTCGGCCAGGGTGAACAGCTCGGTCTTCTCGCAGAAGCGCTTGGCCGCCTCGAAACCGCCCTTGAGGACGATCGAGACGATGCCGCCGTAGCCGCCCATCTGGCGGGTCGCCAGGTCGTGCTGCGGGTGCGAGGCCAGGCCGGGGTAGATCACCTTGTCCACCGCCGGGTGCTTTTCCAGCCATTGGGCCAGGGCCAGCGCATTGGCGCAGTGCGCCTTCATGCGCAGCGGCAGGGTCTTCAGGCCGCGCAGAGCCAGGAAGCTGTCGAACGGCCCCTGCACGCCCCCCACCGAGTTCTGCAGGAACGCCATCTGCTCGGCCAGTTCGGCGTTGTCGCCGACCACGACCATGCCGCCGACCATGTCCGAATGCCCGTTGAGGTACTTGGTGGCCGAGTGCAGGACCAGGTCCGCCCCCAGTTCCAGCGGACGCTGCAGCATCGGTGAGGCGAATGTGTTGTCCACCACCACGATCAGGCCATGGCGCTTGGCGATGGCGGCGACCGCAGCGATGTCCACGATCTTCAGCATCGGGTTGGTCGGGGTTTCGATCCATACCATGCGCGTGGCCGGCGTGATCGCAGCCTCGAACGCGGCCAGGTCGGTCAGATCGACGAAGCTGAAGTCCAGCCCGGCGGTACGACGGCGCACGCGCTCGAACAGGCGGAAGCTGCCGCCATAGATGTCATCCATCGCCACCACGTGGCTGCCGGCGTCCAGCAGTTCGATCACGGTCGAGCTGGCGGCCATGCCGGAAGCAAAGGCGAAACCGCGGGTTCCCCCCTCCAGCGAGGCGACGCAGCGCTCATAGGCAAAGCGGGTCGGATTGTGCGTACGCGAGTATTCGAAGCCCTGGTGCTCGCCCGGGCTGGACTGCGCATAGGTCGAGGTGGCGTAGATCGGCGGCATCACCGCACCGGTGCTCGGATCGGGCGACTGGCCGCCGTGGATGGCCAGGGTGGCCAGGGCGAGCGCGCGATCCTGGGAAGAAGCGTTGGGCATGTTGATTCCTGATGGGCACCGGCGGACGGTGCCGTCGAAGGAGCGGAAGTCTATCAGCGCGGCCTTAACAACCTTTGACGCGAATAAACGTGAATTCAGCTGTGATCGTCTGCGAACTTCGCGTTACTGAACGCGACGCCGCAGGTAGTTGAGCAGATCGATCCGGGTGATCAGGCCGAGGAAGGCGTTGCCGTCCATCACGATCGCCACCTGGCCACGGTCGAACACGGGCAGCAGGGCTTCGATCGGCGACTTCACGTCCAGCCGGTCCAGCTTGCTGACCATGGCCGTGGCCACCGGATCCCGGAAGCGCGCCTCGTCGCCGTAGACATGCAGCAGTACGTCGCTTTCGTCGACGATGCCGACCAGCTGGTCGCCCTCCATCACCGGCAGCTGCGAGACGTCGTACAGCTTCATCCGCTGGTAGGCGGTGGTCAACAGATCATTCGGGCCGATCACGACGGTGTCGCGCTGGCCGTACGGGCGCAGGATCAGGTCGCGCAGGTCGCCGTGCTGCGGGCGCTCGAGGAAGCCGTTGTCCAGCATCCAATAGTCGTTGTACATCTTCGACAGGTACTTGTTGCCGGTGTCGCACACCAGCACCAGCACCTTCTTCGGCGTGGTCTGCTCGCGGCAGTACTTCAGTGCGGCGGCGAGCAGGGTACCCGTGGAGGAGCCACCGAGGATGCCTTCCTTGCCCAGCAGTTGGCGTGCGGTGTGGAAGCTCTCGGCGTCGCTGATGGCATAGGCCTTGGTGACACGGCTGAAATCGGAGATCGAGGGCAGGAAATCCTCGCCGATGCCTTCCACCAGCCAGCTGCCCGACTTGTCATTGAGCACGCCATCGTTGATGTACTCGGCCAGGATCGACCCGACCGGGTCGGCCAGCACCAGCTCGGTCTTCGGCGACAGCGTGGCGAAGGCGCGCGACAGGCCGGTCATGGTGCCCGAGCTGCCGCAGCCGAACACGATGGCGTCCAGATCGCCGCCCATCTGCTCCAGGATCTCCGGGCCGGTGCCGAATTCGTGGGCGGCCGGATTGTCGGGGTTGCCGAACTGGTTGATGAAGTACGCGCCCGGCGTCTGCTCGGCAATGGTCTTTGCCAGATCCTGGTAGTACTCCGGGTGGCCCTTGGCCACGTCCGAGCGGGTCAGACGCACTTCAGCGCCCATCGCCTTCAGATTGAAGATCTTTTCCCGGCTCATCTTGTCGGGAACGACCAGGATCAACTTGTAGCCCTTCTGCTGGGCGACCAGGGCCAGGCCCAGTCCGGTGTTGCCCGCGGTGCCCTCGACCAGCGTCGCGCCCGGCTTCAGGTCCCCGCGCTTCTCCGCTGCCTCGATCATCGACAGGCCGATGCGATCCTTGATCGATCCACCCGGGTTGGCGTTCTCGAGCTTCAGATAGAGCTCGCAGACACCGGTGTCCAGGCGCTGGGCCTTGACGATCGGGGTCTGGCCAATGAGTTCGAGGACGGAAGAATGGATGGGCATTCGCAGGACTTTCGGTTCGCGCCACACAGGGCCGGACAGATGATTATCCGACGGATGGCGCTGAAAGTCAGGTCAGTCCGGGTATGGGCGCGACGCTGCCGGAAAAGGGATGCGGACGGCCCCGGATCGACGAGGAGACCGGTACCGTCCGCATCGATGAGACAGGGACGTGCGGGCCAAGGCACCACCGCCTGTGGTGCCTTGGCGCGGCCGCCGTCATCGGCGGTACCGCGACGCCAGGGCGCGAGCGCCTGGCCGGGCCTTCTGTGGCCGGATCACGCCGTTCCGGGCGTGACGAGGTGCGTCACAGCGTGGCGGACGTCGTTGGGAGCGGTGTTTCGTACATTCGCAGAAGTCGTTGCTTGGCCAGCAGCTTCTCACGCTTCATGCGACCCAGGGTGACATCATCGATCGGGAGTACACCCAACTCCGCGTCCATGCACTTCTTGTTCAACTTGCGGTGCTGGTCATGGAGTGCCCTGAACTCCGGATCACGCGCGCGACGTGCGTCGATCTCGCTCTGGGGCTGATCTTCAAACATGATGGACCTCCTTCGACAGATACGCGAACGCCCCGGCCGCAAGGCACGGGGCGTTGTTCATGGAGGAGCGCCGTTCGATGGCTGCATGGGTGCGCACAACGACCTGCGGCACTGGCCTGCGCACGTCGGTCTGCTGCGGTTCGCGCCCTGCTTGCATCGGCCCGGCCCTCCCATCGTCCGGTCCGCGGCATTGCGTCCCGGACGATTGACCCTACGCCTGCTCCGGGCGGGGTACAAGACCCCTGCGACAAAAAGACCGAACCCCGCCGGGGCGGGGTTCAGGCTGAATGCTCAACGCAACGAAAAACAAACAATATCAATCAATTACGGGGCGATGATGACCTCGGCCGAGCGCGCCCGGGTCGACGCCGCCTTCTTGCCGCTGATCTGGATGCGGTTGCTGGCGACACCGCCCGCCACCAGTGCATCACGCAGGGCCTCGGCGCGCTTCTGCCCGACGCCGTTGGCGCTGTCGTAGGCCTCGATGCGCAGCCGGCCCTTCTTGCCGATGTTCAGGTACTCGGCCAACGCCTTGGCCTGGTTGCGCGCCCCGGCGGACAGACTGGAGCCGCCCGCTCCGAAAGCATCACCGGCGAAGGTGAAGACCTCGCCGCGTCCGTCGAACTTCGAGCCCGGCAGTTTCTGCCCGGACACCAGCTCGGCCTCCTCGCGGGCCAGTTTCGCCGCATTCTGCTGGGCCGCGCTCAATCGCTGCTGCTGCTTGCCGGCCACGCTGGTCAGGGCGTTCTCGGCGTCCTGCCGTGCCAGCGTCTCGGCCTCGGCAGCCTGACGCAGGCGTTCAGCTTCCTCGGCCTGCATCTGCGCCTGCATGCGCAGCTGTTCGGCCTCCTGGCGGGCGCGGGCGGCATCGCGGCGGCTCGCCTCGATCAGCAGGTCACTGCGGGTCCGCTCGAGCCGATCGACCTCACGGGCGGCCAGGGCCGCGCGTACGGCGGTCTCGGCGATCTCGACCCGGCGCTGGGCCAGGTAGGTCGCCAACTCCTGGTCGCGGCGCTTGGCCTTGTCCAGGGTGGCAATGGCCTGCTGGGCCTGCATGCGCTCGAAGGCGCCCAGTTCGGCGGTGTCCGGATTGGCCTGGATGGCCATCAGGCGCTGGCTCAGCTGGGCCACCACGGGGTTGTCGGCCGCCAGGGCAAGGGTCGGCAGAGCCAGCAGTACGGCCAGGGTTGCGGCGTTCACGGGTTTCACCGGCGGTCCTCCCCGGTCGAGAGCTGGCGCTGCAGCTGGTTGACCTCGTTGCGCCGCAGCTGCAGCTGCGCGGTGGCAGTGGCCTCCTCGCTGCGGGCGCGGGCCAGGTCGGCATCGGCCGCCGCGCGCAGGGCCATGGCCGGGGCGTTCTTGCGTTCGCGGCGATCGCCAGCGGCGCGCTGCGCCTGCTCCAGGCCCTGCCGGGCCAGATCGATCAGGTCCGGGGCGTACTGGTCGGCATCGGCCTGGGTGGCCTTGTCCACCGCCTGCCGGGCCTGGGCCAGTTCCAGCGCACCGTCCTGCGCCCAGGCGGGGGCAGACAGTGCGAATGCAAACGCCATCACATACAGGCCGTGGCGCATTCGTGCGAAGCTAGGTCGTTTCATTGGGGAGGCCGTACCGGTTGTCGGTTCACGGCCATTGTCGTCAAGCCAGCGCCGTGCTTGCAACGGGCGCCGGCAGTTTCGTTGGGGAAAATTCGCGATGGATATCGGCTACTTCCTGAAGCTGATGACCGAAAAGAACGCCTCAGACATGTTCCTGACCACCGGAGCACCGGTCTACATCAAGATCGAGGGGAAGCTTTACCCGCTGGGCAACACCGGCCTGCCGCCCGGCATGGTCAAGAAGATCGCCTATTCGCTGATGGACGAGGGCCAGGTGCCGCAGTTCGAGCGCGAGCTGGAGCTCAACATGGCCATCGCCCTGGCCGATGCCGGCCGTTTCCGGGTGAACGTGTTCAAGCAGCGGGGCGAGGTCGGCATGGTCATCCGCGCCATCCGCAGCCGGATCCCGAGCATCGAGGAGCTGAACCTGCCGCAGGTGCTGAAGGACGTCATCATGACCCCGCGCGGGCTGGTGCTGGTGGTGGGGTCCACCGGTTCCGGCAAATCGACCTCGCTGGCGTCGATGATCGACCATCGCAACAGCACCACGACCGGACACATCCTCACCATCGAGGATCCGATCGAGTACCTGCACAAGCACAAGATGTCCATCGTCAACCAGCGTGAAGTGGGGCTGGACACCCATGCCTTCCACAATGCGCTGAAGAACGCGATGCGCGAGGCCCCGGACGTCATCCTGATCGGCGAGATCCTGGATGCCGAGACGATGGAAGCGGCCATCGCCTTCGCCGAGACCGGCCATCTGTGCCTGGCCACGCTGCATTCCAACAATGCCGACCAGACCATCGAGCGGATCCTCAACTTCTTCCCGGAAAGCGCGCACAAGAACGTGCTGATGAACCTGGCGCTGAACCTGCGTGCGGTGATCAGCCAGCGCCTGGTGAAGAACAAGGACGGCCGCCGTCTTCCAGCCACCGAGGTGCTGATCAACACCCCGATGATCCGCGACCTGCTGCGACGCGGCCAGGTGCACGAGATCAAGGCCGCGATGGAAGCCTCGCTGGAAGAAGGCATGGAGAGCTTCGACCAATGCCTGTTCCGGCTCGCCAAGTCTGGCGTGATCGAGCAGGAGGAAGCCTTGCGCGCTGCCGATTCGCGCGACGGCCTGGCGCTGAAGTTCCGCCTCTCCGAAGGCAGCAGCGGCGAGCACGACCCGTACGCCGACTATTCAGCAGGCCAGCCGAGCATCACCCACGGCTTCTGATCCACCCCCGCCGGGCCATGCCCGGCGGCAGTGCACGCCCATCGGTAGCCCCCGGGCCAGCCCCCCCGGCGCGGACGAAAAAATAAAGGGGGGGGGGGAACCAAAAGACAGC
>NZ_JBRRET010000043.1:0-30856 GCF_056760435.1 Stenotrophomonas sp. STEN008
CGGGTGTGTGTTTGCGTCCGGGGGGGCCCCCGGCGCGGGCGCGCCCGCGCCGTAGTCGGTCCCCGGCGGCCGCCGCCCGCCCCCCCCCCCCCGCGGATCGGCGCCGGCAGGTCATGGGGCGCGGCCATGCCCGGCGGCTTCCCCTGCGACAGAGTGAAGCAGCGCGTCACCCGGTCGCATCCCGGCGTAACGAAATATTCCTAAAGTGGTCCGGTATCCCACCGGTCGCAGGCAGGAGGCGTCCCTTGGACGCGTTGTTGTTGTCCCGGATCCAGTTCGGATTCGTCATCAGTTTCCATGTGCTGTTCCCGGCCTTCACCATTGGCACGGCCAGCTGGCTGGCCTTCGTCGAATGGCGCTGGCTGCGTACCCGTCTCCCGGTCTGGCGGGAGCTGTACTTCTTCTGGCAGAAGATCTTCGCCGTATCGTTCGGCATGGGCGTGGTCAGCGGCATCGTCATGGCCTTCCAGTTCGGCACCCACTGGCCGCGCCTGAGCGAGGTGGCCGGTACCGTCATCGGCCCGCTGCTGACCTACGAGGTACTGACCGCGTTCTTCCTGGAAGCCAGCTTCCTGGGCGTGATGATGTTCGGCTGGGGCCGGGTTTCGCCGCGCCTGCATTTCCTGTCCACCTGCATGGTGGCGCTGGGCACGCTGTTCTCCACGTTCTGGATCCTGTCGTCCAACAGCTGGCTGCACACCCCGGCCGGCTACGAGATGGTCAATGGCATCGTGCATCCGGTGGACTGGTGGCAGGTGGTGTTCAACCCGTCGTTCCCGTACCGGCTGGCGCACATGGCGCTGGGCTCGTTCATCACCACCTGCTTCGTGATCGGCGGCGTGGGTGCGTGGTACCTGCGCAGGGGAACGCACGTGGAGGCGGGCCGGCGCATGCTGATCGCGGCCGTGGCGTTTGCGGCGCTGACCGTGCCGGTGCAGATCTTCGTCGGCGACATGCATGGCCTGAACACCCTCAAGCACCAGCCGATGAAGATCGCGGCGGTGGAAGCGCACTGGCATGAATCCGGCGAAGGCGAGGGCGTGCCGCTGGTGGTATTCGCGCTGCCCAACGAAAAGCACGAGCGCAACGACTTCGAAGTCGCCATTCCGAAGCTGGGCAGCGTGATCCTGACCCATTCGCTGGACGGCACCTTCGATCCGCTGACTTCGGTACCGGCCAGTGAACGGCCACCGGTGACGCCGGTGTTCTTCGCCTTCCGCATCATGGTTGGACTGGGCACGCTGATGCTGCTGCTGGCATGGGTGTCGGCGTTCCAGCTGTGGCGGAGGAAGCTGCTGGATTCGCCGTGGCTGCTGCGCGGCTGGAACTGGATGTTGCCGAGCGGCTTCATCGCGCTGCTCTCCGGCTGGTTCGTCACCGAGATGGGGCGGCAGCCGTGGGTGGTCTACGGCGTGCTGCGTACTGCCGATGCGGTCGGCCCGCAGAGCGCATGGATGACCGCGCTGTCGCTGGGGGTCTACGTCGTCGGCTACGCCTTCGTCTTCGGCTGGGGCATCTGGTACCTGGTGAAGATCCTGCGCCATGGACCGCAGCCCCACGACCAGGGGCCCTCGCTGGACCACGGCAGCCACACCCCGGCACGGCCGCTGTCCGCCGCCGACGAACCGCTGGAGGAGCGCTGACATGGACCTGGTGACCTGGCTGCCGGTGGCGTGGTTCGCGGTGATCGGCTTCGGCGTACTGATGTACGTGGTGCTGGACGGGTTCGTGCTGGGCATCGGCATCCTTGCGCCGTTCGCCGAGGACGAGGAGCAGCTCGACCTGATGATGAACACGGCTGCGCCCATCTGGGACGGCAACGAGACGTGGCTGGTGCTGGGCGGCGCCGGCCTGCTGGCGGCGTTCCCCAAGGCCTATGCAGTGCTGTTGTCGGCGCTGTATCTGCCGGTGCTGCTGCTGGTGGTGGCACTGGTGTTCCGCGGCGTGGCCTTCGAATTCCGCTTCAAGGCGCATCGCTCGCGGAGGCTGTGGAGCGTGGCGTTCGCGCTCGGCTCGCTGCTGGCCACGTTCGCCCAGGGCGTGATCCTGGGCGCGCTGGTGCAGGGGCTGCCCCTGGTGGACGGGGTCTACCACGGCGGTGCGTTTGCCTGGTTCAGCCCGTTTGCGATGCTCACCGGCGCGGCGCTGGTCGCCGGTTACGCATTGCTGGGCAGCACCTGGCTGATCCTGAAGACGGAAGGGCGCGTGCAGGCGCTGGCGCGGCAGCTGACACGGCCGCTGGTGGTGGCGGTGATCGCAGCGATGGGCCTGGTCAGCAGCTGGCTGCCGTTCCTGGACTCGCGGTTGATGGCGCGCTGGTTCAGTGACGGCAACTTCTGGTGGCTGTCACCGGTGCCGTTGCTGACCCTGGCGGTGGCCGCTGCGTTGTGGCGCAGCGCCACGCATCCACGCCGCGACCTGCCGCCGTTCCTGCTCAGCCTGGCGCTGTTCATTCTCGGCTTCCTGGGCCTGGTGCTGGGCATGTGGCCGTACCTGCTGCCGCCCTCGATGACGTTGTGGCAGGCAGCAGCACCGGCGTCCTCGCTCGGCTTCACCCTGGTCGGGCTGGTCATTCTGCTGCCGGTCATCCTCGGCTATACGGCGTGGTCGTACCGGGTATTCCGCGGCAAAGTGCAGGCCGGAGCCGGTTACCACTGAGCAATGGCGTGCGGGGCCACAGGTGCCGGCCCCGTGTTGTGCAATGTGAAACCTGCACACCCTGCGCAGGACGTGCTAGCGTGCGCTCCTTTCCGGCCGCCAGGGAGGCAGCCGGCGACGTCCTGGACGGACGCACGGCTGCAGGGACGGGGGGCCGCCGCGCGTCGCCATAATGGCTCGTGCCATCGTTCTCCTGATGAAGCACCATCGCTAGATGATCGAATTCTCCATCGTCGACTGGGCTGCCTGGGCACCTGGCCTGAGCGAGCGCAGCCAGTGGCTGAGCTGGGCTGACGCACCCTTCCTGCCACAGGGCGAGGGCACGCCGGCGCTGTCCGAGGTGCCCGCGATGCAGCGCCGCCGCATCGAGCGGCTGGGGCGGATGGCGATCCAGACGGCCTGCTGGTGCGAGGATGGCCAAGGGGCCGACAGCCAGGTACCGCTGGTGTTTGCCAGCCGCCATGGTGATGTGGCGCGCTCGATGGACCTGCTCGGGGCGCTGGTGAACGAGCAGCCCCTGTCGCCCACCGGATTCGGCCTGTCGGTCCATAACGCGATCGCTGCGCTGTACTCGATCGCTCGTGGCCATCGCGGCAACTATCTGGCGCTGGCTGCCGGCCAGGCGACGGTGGAGGCCGCCTGCCTGGAGGCCGCCGGTCTGCTGGCCGATGGCGCCCGCGAAGTGCGGGTGGTGGTCTACGAGTCGCCATTGCCCGAAGTTTACGCGACGTTCGCCGACGAACCCGACCCGTTCTTCGCTTGGTGCTGGCGTGTAGTGGCGCCGACACAGGCGCTGCCGACGCTGTCGCTGCAGTGGGATGGCGCGCCGACCCCGGTTACCGCCGCACCCGGCCTGTTGCCGCACGCGTTGGACCTGCACCGCTTCCTGCTCGCGGGCGCGCCGGCGCTGGAACACGTTGCCAATGGCCAGCGCTGGCGCTGGAGCCGCCGTGGCTGAGGCACTGCGCCGCCTCGATCTTGCCTGGCGGGTGGTGGGCACCGGCCTGAGTTTTGCTGCGTTCGGCATCGGCGGACTGCTGCTGGGCGCCGTGGTGATGCCGGTCCTGCTGCTGATGCGTGATCCGGTGGCCCGCCGCCGTCGCGCCCGCCGCGTGGTGCAGGTGGCGTTCGCCAGCCACCTGCGGCTGATGCGCGGGCTCGGGGTGATGACCTATGAGATCGAAGGGCGCGAGCGCCTGCAGCGCGACGGCCTGCTGGTCCTGGCCAACCACCCCACCCTGATCGACGTGGTCTGCCTGGTCTCGCTGCTGCCCAATGCCGACTGCGTGGTCAAACGGGCGGTGGCCCGCAACCCGTTCATGCGGGGCCCGGTCCGGGCCGCCGGCTACATTTCCAATGACGACGGGGCCGGCCTGGTCGATGACTGCGTGGCCGCGGTACGGGCCGGCGGCAGCCTGGTCATCTTCCCGGAAGGGACCCGCAGCGTGCCCGGCCAGTCGCCGAGGCTTCAGCGTGGGGCCGCCAATATCGCCGTCCGCGGCCGGCTGGACATCACGCCGGTGCGGATCACCTGTACCCCGCCAACCCTGAGCAAAGGGCAGAAATGGTATCGTGTGCCCTCACGTCGCTTTCACGTTCGGCTGCAGATCGGCGAAGATATCCCGATCGCGCCATTCCTGGCCGAAGACGACGCGCCAAGGGGGGATGCCTTGGCAGCACGCCGCGTCACCGAGCACCTTTCTCGTTATTTCGACCTGTCTGGAGATTCGACCCGTGCAAGCACTTGAGCACGAGATCAAGGAATTGATCATTTCCTCGCTTTCACTGGAGGACATCACGCCGGAGGACATCGATCCGACTGCGCCGCTGTTCGTCGAGGGCCTGGGCCTGGATTCGATCGACGCTCTGGAACTGGGCCTGGCGCTGCAGAAGAAGTACGGTGTGAGCCTGTCGTCCGACTCGGAAGAGACCCGGCGCCATTTCTCCAGCGTGCGCGCGCTCGGCGAGTTCGTCGCCGCCCGCCAGTCGTAACGGCGCCAGGAGCTGCCATGACCAAGAATGAACTGTTCGAACGCATCGTCAACATCCTGACCGACAGCTTCGAGATCGAACCGGCCCGGATCACCCCCGAGGCACGTCTCTATGACGACCTGGACATCGACAGCATCGATGCGGTCGACCTGATCGTGCAGCTCAAGCCGCTGCTCGGCCGCAACCTGCAGCCGGAAGCGTTCAAGGCCGTGCGCACCGTGCAGGACATCGTGGATGTCGTGCACCGGCTGCTGCCGGACCAGGCAGCAGCCTGACCGCAGCGCGGGCGGCTCCGCCTTGGCACGCGCGCGTACGGTCGTGGTGGCGGCGATTTCGCTGGCCTACCCGCTGCTCGTCTACCTGGCGATGGGCCGCTTCGAGCCGCGCTGGCTGGCACTGCTGCTGTTCACCCTGGCATTGCTGCGTGCCCTGAGCACGCGCCAGCCGCTGTGGTGGGCTGCTGCAGCCGGTACCGGACTGCTGGCGGTGCTGGCCACCGTGCTCAACCAGGCGCTGCCGCTGAAGCTGTACCCAGCGCTGGTGAACGTGGTGATGCTGTGCGTGTTCGCCATCAGCCTGCGGTTCGGGCCGCCGCTGGTGGAGCGCCTGGCGCGGCTGCAGGAGCCGGACCTGCCACCGTTCGCGGTGGCCTATACCCGCCGCGTCACCCAGGTGTGGTGCGGCTTCTTCGTTCTCAACGGCAGTCTGGCCCTGCTCACCGCGCTGTACGCATCGGATCGGGTCTGGATGCTCTACAACGGATTGTTGGCGTACGTGATGATGGGCGTATTGTTCGCAGGCGAATGGCTGGTGCGGCGACGGGTGAAGGCGGCGCACGCCCATGGCTGAGTGGATTGCCCTGGACCGGCTGCTGCGGGATGCGCGGCCGCAGCGTGCTGTCGGCATCCGCGATGGCGAAGTGGTCGACCATCAGCAATTCCGCCAGCGCGTAGTGGCCTGGCGTACGGCGTTTGCCGCCACTGACGGCCGTGACTGGGCGCTGTACTTCGATGATGCCGTGTCGTTCGCCGAGGCGCTGTTCGGCGCCTGGCACGCCGGCAAGCGGGTGTTCCTGGCCGCCGACAACCTGCCCGCCACGCTGCAGGCCCTGCAGCCGCAGGTAAGCGGTTTTGCCGGTGACGTTTCCCGTGATTACCGGCCACTGATGATGGCGGCCGCCGGTGCGCAGGTCGAGCTGGATGCGTTGGACGAGCATGCCTGCGAGCTGTGCGTGTTCACGTCGGGCAGCACCGGCGAACCCACTGCGATCGACAAGCGCCTGGACCAGCTGGCGCGCGAGGTCGATGCGTTGCAGGCCGCGTTCGGCGCACAGCTGGAAGGCGCGCAGGTGCATGGCACGGTGTCGCACCAGCACATCTACGGCCTGCTGTTCCGCGTGCTGTGGCCGCTGGCCGCCGGTCGCCTGATCCATCCGCGGCGGTTCTTCCATGAGGATCTGGTCGCTGCGCTGGCGGGCACGCAGACGGTGCTGGTGGCGACCCCGGCGCACCTCAAGCGCCTGCCTGCGCAGCTGGATTGGGCCAGCCTGCAGGGCCACCTGCGCGCTGTGTTCTCCTCTGGCGGCCCGCTGCCGGAAGAGGCAGCGCGGCAGGTGCGGCAATGGATGGCAGTCGCACCGACCGAGGTCTACGGCAGCAGCGAGACCGGCGGCATCGCCTGGCGTCGCTGGGATACCGATCTTCCGCCCTGGCAGCCGCTTCCGGGGGTGCAGTGGAGAATCGAGGGAGGCTGCCTGGCGGTGGCTTCACCCCATCTGCAGAGCCGCGACTGGTGGTGCACGCAGGATCGGGTGGAAGCGCTGGCCGAGGGGTGCTTCCGCCTGCTCGGCCGCGCCGACCGCATCGTCAAGATCGAAGAGCGCCGCGTTTCGCTCGATGCGCTGGAACGTGCGTTGCGCGACGACGCGGACGTCGATGACGTGCGCGTGCTGGTGCTGCCCGGCCAGCGCGAGCAGCTGGCGGCCGTGGTGGTGCCGGCCGATGCGGCACTGCTTGATGCCGATGATGCCGCGCGCCGCGCGCTGGGCCAGCGGCTGGCCGCGCGCCTTGCACGGAGCCATGACGCCGTGACCCGTCCGCGCCGCTGGCGGCTGGTACCCACGCTGCCGGTGAATGCGCAGGGCAAGGTGACCCAGGCCGCGCTGGTGGCCCTGTTCCAGCCGTCGATGCCGGTGCCGGTATGGGATCGGCGCGAGGCGGCCAGCGCTACCCTGCGCATGACCCTGGACCCGGCGCTGCGCCCGTTCCAGGGACATTTCCCGCAGGCCGCGATCCTGCCCGGCGTGGCCCAGGTGGACTGGGCGGTGCGCTTTGCCCGGCAGGCCTTTGCGATGCCGGAGGGGTTCGTGCGCATGGATGCGGTGAAGTTCCAGCATGTGGCGCGTCCGGGCGACGAGCTGACGCTGCATCTGGACTGGGATACCGCACGCAACGTGCTGGTCTTCCGCTATGCCTCCGTGCATGGCGTACACGCCAGTGGCAGGATGGTCTTCGCCGATGCGCAGTGATCCGGCCGATGCCGGTGCCGCGTTCGCGCCACTGGTGGTGATTCCCGTCTACGACCACGAACATGCTGTCGCCGCGGTGGTCGATGGCGTGCAGCGCGCTGGCCTGCCCTGCCTGCTTGTGGACGATGGCTCGCATGCATCATGTGCTTCGGTGCTGCAGGCGCTGGCACAGCGTGAAGGGGTCGATCTGCTGCGTCTGCCGGTCAACCAGGGCAAGGGTGGGGCGATGCTGGCGGGCTTCGCCGAGGCCGCAAGGCGGGGCTGCAGCCACGTGCTGCAGATCGATGCCGACGGCCAGCATGACACCGGCGACCTGCCGCGCTTCATCGCGGCCGCGCGTGCGCGGCAGGACGCGGTGATCTGCGGCATTCCCGCCTACGACGCCAGTGTGCCCAAGGCCCGCCTGTACGGTCGCTACGCAACGCATGTCTGGGTCTGGATCAACACGCTGTCGCTGCATCTGCGCGACACCATGTGCGGTTTCCGTGTCTATCCACTGCCTCCGGTGCTGCGCCTGATGGGCGAAGAGACCATCGGCCGGCGCATGGATTTCGATACCGAAGTGATGGTGCGGCTGTACTGGCGGCAGGTGCCGGTGGAACATCTGGCGACGCGGGTGACCTATCCGGCAGACGGTGTCTCGCATTTCGATGTGTGGCGCGACAACGTACGCATCAGCCGCATGCATGCGCGCCTGTTCTTTGGCATGCTCCGGCGCGCACCGCGCCTGCTCTGGCGCCGCCTGCAGGGGCAGGGCTGAGATGGCCGCCCCCCAAGGTGCGCCGCACTGGGCCGACATCGGTGAATCCACATCGGTGGCCGGCGTGTTGTTCCTGTGCTGGGTGCATCGGTGGTTCGGGCGCTGGCCGTTCCGCCTGTGCGTGTGGCCGGTGGTGCTCTGCCACTGGCTGGGCAACCGCGTGGCCCGGCAGGCATCACTGCAGTATCTACAGCACTTGCAGGCACACAGTGGCGCGCTGGGCCGCGAGCCGACGCGGCGCGACAGCCTGCGCCATTTCTTCGCGTTCGCCGACACCCTGCTGGACAAGATCCTCGGCCTGGGCGGACGCTATCCGCCCGAGCGCATCCAGCTGCGGCGCGATCTGGTGCTGGACAGGATCGCACGCCGCGAAGGCGGGCTGATCCTGACCGCCCACATCGGCTGCCTGGAGTTGTGCCAGGTGCTGGCCGAACAGGTGCCGGGGTTCCGCATCACCGTGCTGGTGCACACCGCGCACGCGCAGCGCTTCAACCGCCTGCTGCAGCGGTTGGACCCGCTGGCAACGGTGGAACTGGTGCAGGTCACCGCGATGGGGCCGGCCACGGCGATGATGCTGTCCGAGCGCGTGGCTGCCGGTGGCTTCGTGGCCATCGTCGGCGACCGCACGCCAGTGCAGGGTGGACGCAGCGTCACCGCGGATTTTCTCGGCCACCGTGCCCCGTTCCCCATCGGTGCCTACGTGCTGGCGGCGGCACTGGGCTGCCCGGTGTACACCATGGCCTGCCTGCATGAAGGCCAGGGGTACCGGGTCGCCTTCGAGCAGTTCGCCGATCGCATCGTGCTGCCGCGTGGCTCGCGGGACGCGGCACTGGCAGGGCAGGCGCAGCGTTTCGCGCAGTGGCTCGAACTGCAGGTCATCCAGTCCCCGCTGGACTGGTTCAATTTCTTCCCCTTCTGGGATCAGGCTCCGCATGACGACTGACGCCGTACCCGTGTGCCGCTTTGGCGACGCACCGTTGACCATCGAAGACGTGGTGGCGCTGGCCCATCGCCAGTGCGAGGCCGCGCTGAGCGAGGCCCCGGCCTTTCGTGCCCACATCCAGCGCGGTGCCGATTTTCTCGACCGCCTGCTGCGCGAGGACGGGGTGATCTACGGCGTGACGACCGGCTACGGCGATTCGTGCACGGTGAACATCCCGCCGGCGCTGGTGGCCGAGTTGCCGCACCACCTGTACACCTACCATGGCTGCGGACTGGGCCGTTACCTGGACCCGGCCGAGACCCGCGCAGTGCTGGCTGCCCGTCTGGCGTCGCTGGTGCGTGGCATGTCCGGTGTCAGCGTAGCCCTGCTGGAAGGCCTGGCCACACTGTTGCGGCATGACGTGCTGCCGATGATCCCGGCGGAGGGATCGGTCGGCGCCAGCGGTGACCTGACGCCGCTGTCATACGTGGCGGCGGTGCTGTGCGGCGAGCGCGAGGTCCTGCACGATGGCCGCGTGCAACCGGCTGCCGGAGTACTGGCGAGCATCGGCATGGTCCCGCTGAAGCTGCGGCCGAAGGAAGGCCTTGCGATCATGAACGGCACTGCGGTGATGACCGGCCTGGCCTGCCTGGCCTGGCAGCGTGCCGACTACCTGGCGCGCCTGGCCACCCGCCTGACCGCATTCAACGTGCTGGCCAGCGACGGCAACGCGCACCATTTCGACGAGACCCTGTTCGCGGCCAAGCCGCATCCGGGCCAGGCCCGCATCGCCGCACGGCTGCGCCGCGACCTGCACAGCGAACGGCCGCCGCGCAACGAACAGCGCCTGCAGGATCGTTACTCGCTGCGGTGCGCCCCGCACGTGATCGGCGTGCTGGAAGACAGCCTGCCCTTCCTGCGGCAGCTGATCGAAACCGAGCTGAACAGCGCCAACGACAACCCGCTGATCGATGCCGACGGCGAGCGCATCCTGCACGGCGGCCACTTCTACGGCGGCCATATCGCACTGGCAATGGACACGCTGAAGAACACCGTGGCCAACCTTGCCGACCTGCTCGACCGGCAGCTGGCGCTGGTGGTGGATGCGCGATACAACCACGGCCTGCCCGCCAATCTGTCGGCGGCTACCGGCCCGCGGGCAGCAATCAACCACGGGCTGAAGGCACTGCAGATCAGCGTCTCGGCGTGGACCGCCGAAGCGTTGAAGCAGACCCTTCCGGCCAGTGTGTTCTCGCGCTCGACCGAATGCCACAACCAGGACAAGGTCAGCATGGGCACCATCGCCGCGCGCGACTGCCTGCGTGTGATCGAACTGACTGAACAGGTGGTGGCAGCGATGCTGATCGCCGCCCGCCAGGGCCTGGCACTGCGCGAGCGGGTTGGCCTGAACGCGCAGCTGCATGGCAGTCTGGCCGACATGTATGTGGACCTGGGGCAGCGCATCGCGCTGGTCGAGGAAGACCGCGCGCTGGATCGCGAACTGCGGGAGCTGCTGGTGGAGATCCGCGCGCAACGTTGGGAACTGTATTCCGGTGAATGACCTGGTCTGTGAAATCGAGCTGCGCCCCGCCTTCCACGACTGCGATCCGATGAACGTGGTCTGGCATGGCAACTACTTCAAGTATCTGGAGATCGCCCGGTGTGCGCTGCTGCAGCGCCACGACTACGACTACCCGCAGATGCTCGCATCGGGCTACCTGTGGCCGGTGGTCGACGCGCGCGTGAAATACGTGCGGCCGCTGCTGTTCAACCAGCGGCTGCTGGTGCGTGCACGCATCGTCGAATGGGAGAACCGGCTGAAGATCGACTACGAGATCCTGGATGCGGAGAGCGGCCAGGTGGCCACCCGGGCCATGACCATCCAGGTCGCGGTGGATGCCGCCAGCAAGGAGATGCTGTACCAATGCCCGCCGGTACTGTGGGAACGTCTGGGAGTGCCCGCGCCATGAACATGCTCGCCCGTCTTCCAGGCGTGCTGCTGTGCGCGCTGCTGCTGGTGGCCGCACCGCGTGTACAGGCGGCCGATCCTGCCGTCGACGCGATCACCCAGGCGGTGGCGCGTCCGGAGGTGCTGCGTGGCCAGTTCAGCCAGGAAAAGCAGGTCAGTGGCTTCAGGAATCCGCTGCGCTCGCACGGCCGGTTCGTGGTCGCGCGCCAGCACGGTGTGATCTGGACCACGCTCACGCCGTTCCCCTCCGAGGTGGTGGTCACCGCCGACCGCATCCTCAGCCGCCAGCGCGATGGCAGCACCCGCGTTGAACTCGATGCACGGCAGCAGCCGGCGATGCGCTCGGTGAATGCGATCATGTTCGCGCTGATGAGTGGCGACGTGCAGGCACTCTCCGGTCAGTTCAACGTGGCGGCCAGCCGTGAAGGGCAGGGCTGGCGCCTGCGTTTGACACCGAAGTCGGCGATGCTGGCCAAGGCCTTCGAGTCGCTGACGCTGCAGGGTGACCGCTATGTGCGCCAGGTCGAGATCGTCGAGGCGAACAAGGACCGCACGCAGATCCAGTTCAGCGCGTTGAGTGAAGCCCCCGCCACGCTGAACCCCGACGAGGCGCGCCGCTTTGAGTGACGCCGTGGCGTTGAACGCACCGGACCGGTTGCGGCGTTGGTGGCATTGGCTGGGCATCGCCTGGCTGGTGTTGCTGCTGGTACTGGGCGTGCAGCAGTGGCGCCTGTGGAGCCAGGAACCGCGGATCGATACCGACATCCTCGCGCTGTTGCCGCAGGATGCACATGACCGCCTGTTGAGCGATGTCACCCGGCGCATCGCCGATGGCAGTTCGCGGCAGGTGGTGGTGCTGCTCGGCAGCCAGGATGGCGCCGCCGCCAAGCGGGCGCAGGCCGCGTTCGCTGCGGCCATGGCTGGAGATGCCGAGAGCGCTTTGCTGGTGCCCAGTGGGTCCATTGAAGGCTGGTTCGACGAGGCGCGTGCGTTCTACGCGCCGTATCGCGACCGCCTGCTGACCCCGGCCCAGCGTGACCAGCTGCAGAGCACGGAAACCGGTGCGCTGGCCGAACAGGCACTCGCCGCGCTGTACGGGCCGATGGGTGCGCCGCGGCTCACCGAATGGCGGCAGGATCCGCTGTCATTGTGGCCGCAGTGGTGGCAACAGCAGGCGCAGGGTTCGGGCTTGCGGCTGGGTGATAATGGCCTGCTTGAAGCCGAGGGCAAGCATTGGGCGGCGCTGCAGTTCGATACGCCGGGTTCGGCGTTCCAGCTCGATGGCGAGCGCCATCTTGATGGCCTGCTGGAGCGGGCCGGGAAGGCGGCCAGGGCCGCAGCGCCCGAGCTGGAAATCCTGCATGCCGGCGTGCCGCTGCACGCCGAAGCCGCTGCGGTGCAGGCCAACCGCGAGATCAACACCATCGGTTGGGGCTCACTGGCCGCGGTACTGCTGCTGGTGTGGCTGGCGTTCCGTTCGCTGCGGCCGATCCTGCTGGTGGCCGCGTCGCTGCTGATCGGTTGCGGCGTGGCGCTGGCGGTGACCGTGCTGGTGTTCGGCAAAGTGCACGTGCTGACCCTGGTGTTCGGTGCATCGCTGGTGGGTGTAGCGGAGGACTACGGCATCCACTGGTTTGCGTCGCGCCAGGCCGAACCGGCCGACCGTCGCTGGAAGCTGCTGCGGCATCTGCTGCCCGGCCTGTGGCTGGCGCTGTTGACCAGTGCGCTGGCCTACCTCGCGTTGGGCCTGGCCCCGTTCCCGGGCCTTCGCCAGATGGCGCTGTTCTCGGTGGTGGGCCTGGCAGCAGCGTTCCTCACGGTGATCTTCTGGTTCCCGTGGCTCGACGGTGGCGAGATCCGCCAGACCCGCTTCTCGCACTGGCTGGGCAATACGCTGGAACGTTTCCCGCGCCTGCACGGCCGGCGCCCGGTGGCGATCTTCGTGGTGGCGGCGCTGGCGTTGTCCGCGGTGGGCATCGCGCGCCTGCAGAGCAACGACGACCTGCGCAGCCTGCAGTCGTCTCCACCGGCGCTGATGGCCCAGCAGATCCGCCTGAGCCAGCTGCTGGGCATGCCCAGCCCGGCACAGTTCTACCTGGTGCAGGGCAGCGATGCCGCCCAGCTGTTGCAGCGCGAAGAGGCGTTGACCGAACGCTTGCGCGTACTGGCCGATGACAAGCGCATTGGTGGCTACCGCGCGATCAGTGACTGGCTGCCATCACCGGCCCGGCAGCAGGCCGATGCTGCGCTGACCGCGAAGGTGGAGCCCGGCGTGCTGTCGGCTGTGTCCGAAGCCGTGGGCGAGCCGCTGCAGCGACCGCAGTTTGCCGCAGCGCCGCTCACCGCCGACGCCTTCCTGGCCTCGCCGGCCTCGCAGCCGTTCCGCCACCTGTGGGTGGGTAAGGTCGGTGGGCAGATGATCAGCGTGGTGATGGTCGATGACCTGTCGCGTGCCGATGCTCTGGCCACGCTGGAACGTGCCGCCGAAGGCCTGCCCGGCGTGCGCTGGGTAGACCGAACCTCCGATTTCTCCACGCTGCTGGGCCACTACCGCAAGCTGATGGGCGGGCTGCTGCTGGTCGGCATCGCATTGGTGTTCGGCGCGCTGTGGCTGCGCTATCGCCGCCAGGCCTGGCGCGTGTTCGCCCCGACCCTGATCGCCGGTGCGCTGACCCTGGGCCTGCTGGGCCTGTTCGGCCAGCCGCTGCAGCTGTTCAACGTGCTGGCGCTGATGCTGCTGCTGGGCATGGGCATCGACTATGGCATCTTCCTGATCGAGCATCGTGGCGACGCCAGTGCATGGCTGGCGGTGTGCGTGGGTGCGGCCAGTACCTGGCTGTCGTTCGGCCTGCTGGGCCTGTCGCAGACTCCGGCGCTGCGCGCGTTCGGCCTGACCCTGCTGTTCGGTATCGGGCTGGTCTGGCTGATCTCGCCGCTGTTCCGGCCGCCGCCGCATGATCTGCCGGCGGCCTGAGTCCGCCTTCGGCTCTTCTTCTCTCCCTCTATCGAGCAACAAGGACGCCCCGATGAGTACTGCTGTGGATGCTGTGGAACGCACCGAAATCCTGATCATCGGCGCCGGACCGGCCGGTTCCGTTGCTGCTGCGATGCTGCGCCGGCAGGGTCGCCAGGTGTTGATGATCGAACGCCAGCACTTCCCGCGTTTCTCGATCGGTGAAAGCCTGCTGCCGCAGAGCATGGAGTACATCGAAGCGGCAGGCCTGTTGCAGGATGTGGTCGAAGCCGGCTTCCAGCACAAGAATGGCGCGGCCTTCGTGCATGGCCAGGCGCGTACCGCATTCGACTTCAGGAAGAAGTTCTCGCCCGGCTGGGGCACCACCTACCAGGTGCAGCGCGCCGACTTCGACAACGTGCTGGCGCGGGGCGCCGAGCGGATGGGTACCACGCTGCGTTTCGGCGACGAGGTGCTGTCGGTCGAGCCGGGCGAGCAGCCTGCCGTCAACGTGCGCCGTCCCGATGGCAGTGAGTACCGCATCGAGGCCGATTTCATCCTCGACGCCTCCGGCTTCGCGCGGTTGCTGCCGCGCCTGCTGGATCTGGAGTCTCCCTCCAATTTCCCGGTGCGTGGCGCGATCTTCTGCCACGTGCGTGACAACATTCCGGCCGAAGCGGACTTCGACCGCAACAAGATCCTCATCACGACCCACCCCGAGCACATCGACGTCTGGTACTGGACGATCCCGTTCTCCAACGGCTGCTGCTCGCTGGGCGTGGTGGCCGAGCCCTCGTTCTTTGATCGCTACGAAGGCGACGACCTGCAGAAGCTGCAGGCCATCGTCGGCGAGGATCCGAACCTGACCCGCCTGCTGGCCAATGCCGAATGGGCGGTGCTGCCGGTACGCCGCATCACGGGCTATTCGGCCAATGTCCGTTCGCTGTGGGGCCCGGGCTATGCGCTGCTTGGCAACGCTGGCGAGTTCCTCGACCCGGTGTTCTCCTCGGGCGTGACCATTGCCTTCAAATCGGCGCAGCTGGCCAGTGAGTGCCTGGCGCGCCGTTATGCCGGGCAGGCTGTGGACTGGGAGGCCGAGTTCTCCGTTCCGCTGCGTGCCGGCGTGAAAACCTTCCGTCGTTTCGTCGAAAGCTGGTACCAGGGCGGCTTCCAGAAGATCATCTACCACCCCGACCCGCAGCCGGACGTGCGCGACATGATCAGTTCCATCCTGGCCGGATACGCCTGGGACACCAACAACCCCTACGTGGCCGACCCCAGCGGCCGTCGCATGCGCGTGCTGGAGGAACTGTGCGGCGCCTGATGGCCCTTTCCGCTGCAGTGCTGCTGTGCCTGCTGCTGGTCGCCTGTGCCGGGCGCATGCCACGCCCGCAGGTGCAGCTGCCACCGCTGCGGCTGTCGCCGGCCAGCCTGCCAGCGCCGCTGGCACTGCAGCAGCAGCTGCATTTCCGGTTCGGCAGCCATGAGCGCGATCTCGATGCGCTGCTCGAAGCCGACGCACAGCAGGTGCGGCTGGCGGTGCAGGCCATGGGCCAGACCGGCGTGCGCCTGCAGTGGGATGGCCGGCAACTGACCCAGCAGCGTGCGCCGTGGTTGCCGCCGCAGGTGCGTGCCGAACGCGTACTGGATGACCTGCAGTTCGCGTTGTGGCCGACCGCGGCGATCGCTGCGGCATTGCCGGCGGGCTGGGAGGTCAGCGATGACGGCCGCCAGCGCAGCCTGTCCCGCAGCGGTACGGTCTGGCTGCAGCTGCGGCGCCTGGACGATGGCAGCGTCCAGCTGGAGAACCGTGCCGAGGGTTACGCCCTGCGCATCGAATCGATCGACATGGCCGGGCAGGCGCGATGAATACACCGATCTACCTGAACGACCTCGGCCTGGTCTGCGCGCTGGGCGAAGGCCGCGGCGCCGTGGCATCGGCGATGTTCGCCGATGCTCCGGGCGGCCTGAGCGACAACGACCGCCTGCTGCCGGGGCGTACCCTGGCGCTGGGTGAAGTGCGCACGCCACTGCCGACGCTGGAAGACCTGCCGGTATCCCTGCGCGGGCGCAACAATGCATTGCTGGAGGTCGCGCTGGCGCAGATCGCGCCTGCGGTGAGCGCGGCCATTGCACGCCATGGCGCTGATCGGGTGGCGGTGGTGCTGGGCACCAGCACCTCCGGCATCGGCGAATCGGAGCAGGCACTGCGGACTCATGCGGAGCAGGGCTGCTGGCCTGAAGGTTTCGATTACGCACAGCAGGAAATGGGCACCACCGCGCAGTTCGTGCGTCAGCGCAGCGGCGCGCAGGGCCCGGCGTGGACCCTGTCCACCGCCTGTTCGTCCAGTGCCAAGGCGCTGATGTCGGCCGCGCGAATGCTGCGTGCCGGCACCGTCGATGCGGTCATCGCCGGGGGTGCCGACTCGCTGTGCCGCTTCACCGTGGCAGGCTTCAATGCGCTCGAATCGGTCTCGGCAGTGCGCTGCAATCCCTTCTCCCAGCATCGTGCCGGCATCAACATCGGCGAGGGCGCTGCGCTGTTCCTGCTGACCCGCGAACCTGGCCCGGTATGCCTGGCCGGATGGGGCGAGTCCGCCGATGCGCATCACATGTCGGCGCCGGATCCGCAGGCCCTTGGCGCCATCGACGCCCTGCAGCAGGCGCTGCATCGTGCCGGCTGGTCGCCCGCCGATGTCGACTACGTGAACCTGCACGGCACTGCCACCGGCCACAACGATGCGATGGAAAGCCTGGCGGTGGCGCAGGTACTGGGCAATGACGTTCCCTGCAGTTCCACCAAGCCACTCACCGGCCACACCCTGGGTGCGTCGGGGGCGATCGAGGCGGCGCTGTGCTGGATCGTGCTTGCCGAGAACTGCCGGCAGCAGTTGCCACCGCACTGGTGGGATGGCATCGCTGATCCCGCTCTGCCGCCGCTGCCGCTGGTGGCGCCGGCCACCTTCCTGGCGCAGCCGCCCCGGCGCGTGCTGAGCAACTCGTTCGCCTTCGGCGGCAGCAACGCCGTGCTGGCACTGGAGCGTGGATGAATACGGTGTATGCCATTGAAGACGTGGTGCCCCACCGGCAGGACATGTGCCTGCTGGAGCGCATCGTGCACTGGGACGAGGACGGCATCGAGGCCGAGCTGGTCGTGCCGGCGAGCGGGCTGTTCGTCGAGGATGGGCAGGTGCCGGCCTGGATCGGCATCGAATACATGGCGCAGGCCATCGCGGCCTGGGCCGGCTGCCGTGCACGCGCTGCCGGCAACCGGCCGCAGCTCGGATTCCTGCTGGGCAGTCGCCGTTATGGCAGCCAGCGCAGCGGTTTTCCGGTGGGCAGCCGCCTTCGCGTGCAGGCGCGCTGCGAGCTGTTGGGCGACAATGGACTGGGGATGTTCGCCTGCCGGATCCTGGCAGGCGACGAAGAATGGGCGACCGCCAACGTGTCGGTGTACGAACCTGCCGACGCGATGGCCTATCTGGAGAGTGGACAGGCATGACAGGGAATCGGAGCGTGCTGGTCACCGGCGCCAGCCGGGGCATCGGCCGGGCCATCGCGCTGCGCGTCGCGCGCGATGGGTTCGACGTAGCCGTGCACTGCCGCAGCCGCGTGGACGAGGCGCAGGCAGTGGTGGACGAAATCCAGGCACTGGGCCGGCAGGCCCGCGTGCTGGCGTTCGATGTGGCCGACCGGGATGCAGCACGCGGCGCATTGGAGGCCGATGTCGAGGCGCACGGCGCGTACTACGGCGTGGTGTGCAATGCCGGCATCGCCCGCGACGGCGCATTTCCTGCGTTGTCGTCCGAAGACTGGGACCAGGTCATCCACACCAACCTGGACGGCTTCTACAACGTGCTGCATCCGCTCATCATGCCGATGGTGCGGCGGCGCCGGCCCGGTCGCATCGTCACCCTGTCGTCGGTGTCCGGGCTGGCCGGCAACCGCGGCCAGGTCAACTACAGCGCGGCCAAGGCCGGCATCATCGGTGCCACCAAGGCGCTGGCGCTGGAGCTGGCGAGCCGCCAGATCACCGTCAACTGCGTGGCCCCGGGCCTGATCGAGACCGAAATGCTCAACGATGAAGTGGTCGAACACGCCCTGAAGCTGATTCCGGCCGGCCGCGTGGGGCATCCCGATGAGGTGGCCGCAACGGTCGCGTTCCTGCTGTCCGAGCCGGCCGGCTACATCACCCGGCAGGTGATCTCGGTCAACGGGGGCATGCTCTGATGGCCGCTGATCGTCGCGTGGTGGTGACCGGTGCCGCTGCCATCAGTCCGCTTGGCCACGACTGGCCCACCATCCACGCGCACCTGCGCAGCTGCCGCAACGCAGTGCGCACCATGCCGGAATGGGACGTCTACGCGGGCCTGAACACCAAGCTGGCCGCGCCCGCGCAGGACTTCACGCTGCCGCCGAACTACAACCGCAAGACCACCCGCTCGATGGGCAAGGTCGCGATCATGTCGGTGCGCGCCACCGAGATGGCCCTGCGCGAGGCCGGCCTGCATGAGCATCCGGTGCTGCGCAGCGGCCGCACCGGCGTGGCCTACGGTTCGTCCTCCGGCAGCCACGAAGCGACCGGCGAGTTCGGCCGCATGCTCAACGAGTTCACCACCGATGGCATCAGTGCCACCACGTACCTGAAAATGATGAGCCATACCGCGCCGGTCAACATCGGCGTGTTCTTCGGCCTGTCCGGGCGTGTCTACACCACCTCCAGCGCCTGCACGTCAGGCAGCCAGGGCGTCGGAGCGGCGTATGAAGCCATCCGCAGCGGCAAGCAGACGGTGATGGTGGCCGGCGGTGCCGAGCAGCTCGACGCCACCGCTGCAGCGGTGTTCGACACCCTGTTCGCCACCAGCGTGCGCAACGATGCGCCGCAGTCGACGCCGCGGCCCTTCGATGCAGGCCGCGACGGCCTGGTACTGGGCGAGGGCGCCTGCACGCTGATCCTGGAGGACATGGAGCACGCCCTCGCACGCGGTGCGTCCATCCTTGCCGAGGTGGTCGGCTACGGAACCAACAGCGACGGCCAGCACGTCACCCAGCCCAGCGCCGACACCATGGCCCAGGCCATGCGCCTGGCCCTGGAGGACGCCGGGCTCGACGCGGCGCGGATCGACTACGTCAACGCCCACGGCACCGCCACCGATCACGGCGACATCGCCGAGACACAGGCCACCGCGCAGGTGTTCGGCAGCCGCGTACCGATCAGCTCGCTGAAGAGCTACGTCGGGCATATGCTCGGCGCGTGCGGAGCGTTCGAAGCCTGGCTGAGCATCGAGATGATGCGTGCCGGCTGGTTCGCGCCGACCCTCAACCTGGCCGAGGTCGATCCGCGCTGCGGCCAGCTGGACTTCATCACCGGGCACGGCCGCGATCTGCAGGCCGAGTACGTGATGAGCAACAACTTCGCCTTCGGCGGCATCAATACCTCGCTGGTATTCCGCCGCTGGAGCGAATGACCCCCGCACCCCATCCGCACCACCCCCAACGCACCCCGGACAAGGAGATGTTTCGATGCGCCGCACCCTGATGATCGCCAGTGCCACCCTTCTGCTGGCTGTGACTGCCACGGCTTCCGCCCGTGACACCCGAGTCGAGCAGTCCCTGCAGGAACTTGTCAGCTCGCAGGCCGCCCGCGATGCCGGCATCGATGGCAGCGTGCGCTTCTATCTGGCCGGGCAGCCGGTCAGCGTGCAGCAGCGTCTGGGTGAAGACGTCACCAACCGGAAGACCAACGCCGCCAACAAGAGCGATGCCGAAGCCTGCCGCTGGGTGGCGCTGTCGGCGCTGCGCGCACTGCAGGACGGCGCCCGCTCGCGTGGCGCCAATGCGGTGGTCGACATCGTCAGCTACTACAAGAAGAACGAGTTCAGGAGCGCGAGCAACTACGAGTGCTGGGCGGGCACGTTCGTGGCCGGCGTCGCCCTGAAGGGCACCTACGCCAAGGTCAAGTAAGCATCCGTGTGGCGGCGGCCGAGGCTGAACGCCGCCGCCACATTGCTGAACCCCGCCGGGGAAACGCCGTCGATCCTGCCGGCATCGTCGGCCGACGGCTTTCCCCGGTGTCGGCTTTCCGACACAATCAGGGCTCTTCCCGGGTTATCGTCCCGTGGACATGCACGCCTACGTCTATAAAAGCCAACTCAAGCCGGACACCTTCGTCTACGTTCCCCGACGCGATGACTTCAGCGCGCTGCCTGCGCCGCTGGTGGCGTCGCTGGGTACGCTCACCTTCGTCCTGGACGTGGCCCTGGAGCCGCAGCGCCGCCTCGCCCAGGCCGATCCGGCCAAGGTGCGCAGCGAAATGAGCGAACGCGGGTTCTACCTGCAGGTGCCGCCGTCGGTGACCAGCATGATGCCGCGCCACAATGACTGAGCTTTCCCGTCCGCGCGCCCTGTCGATCGCCTTCGTCCTGGGTGCCCTGCTGGCGCTGGGTGCCGCCGTCGGCGGCCTGCCGGGGGCGGTGCTTGCTGCGCTGGCGCAGCCGGCGTATGCCCTGGGCATTTCGTGGTGGCGGCGCAGCCGTGCGGTACTGCCGCCGAAGTTGATCGCGCAGCAGGACCTGCCGGCCCTGCTGGCGCTGTGGACCGCCGCGCCGGTACTGCTGGCCCTGCTGCTGGCCTGGCCGCTGGCGGCACTGCGCGACAGCGGCAGCCTGGCGGCGGTGCTCGGGCTGAGCGTGCTGGTCAGTGCCGGTTTGCTGGCGGCCTGGCGTACGTGGCCGCTGTGGAATGATGTCGAGCGGCTGGATGGCAGCCTGGCGCAGCACTGGCAGGCGTTGGCCGGCCGTGACCTCACCGCCTGGCGTGGCCTTGTCGTGGCCGCGCTGGTGATCGCGCTGGCCGCACTGGTGGTGTTGCCGGCATGGCCAGGGCTGCTGCCGGAAAGCGCGCGCTGGCCCGCCACGTTGACCGTGCTGCTGGGGTCGCCGTTGCTGCATCTGCTGCTGCAGCGGGTCGCACCGGCGCCACTGGTGTCGCTGCGCGTGAACCCGGGCCCGCTGGCCGATGCCGGTGCGACACACGCGCCGCTGTTCCCCGCTGCCAGCGAGACCACGCCGCTGGAGGCGATGGCCCCGCAGGAACTGACGCCTGCGCTGCATGAAGCGGCGCGCCACGGTCGCATCGACCGGGCGCTGCAGCTGCTGCAGGCCGGCGCGGACCCGCACGCGTTGCCGGACCCGAACTGGCGTGATCAGCGCAGCCTGGCGGTACTGGCGGCGGTGTTGCCGGACCTGCGCCTGCTGCGTGAACTGATTGCCCGCGGGGTCGATGTGAACGCGCCGCACCGGGGCATGACGCCGCTGCTGGCGGCCACCCGCGACAGCTGGCATGGTCGCCCCGAAGCCGTGATGACCCTGCTGGCCAATGGCGCCGATTCTCGCGCTACCGACAGCGAGGGCAACACGCCGCTGCACCACGCGGCTCGAAGCTCCGACCCCGGCGTTGCCGCGCTGCTGCGCGATGCCGCGGCCGAAGTGGATGCACTCAACCACGAGGGCTGGTCCCCGCTGGCCGTGGCCTGCCAGGTAGGCAACTGGCGCCTGGCCCGCTTCCTGCTCGAACGCGGTGCCCGCACCGAGCCGGCGGACGGCACGCCGGTCCTGCTCGCCGCAGCCGCCACCGAAGACGATGATCCGGCCGGCGTGCAGCTGCTGCTCAAGCACAAGGCGCGTGCGGATGCGCGCGACCGCCAGCGTCGCAGCGCACTGCACGAAGCGGCCCTGGCCGGCCACGTTGAAATCATCGGCGTGCTGCTCGCTGCCGGTGCAAACCTGGAAGCACGCGACGCGCTCGGTCGCACGCCGTGGCTGGAGGCCGCGCGTGCCGGTCGCGCCGCCGTCATCGAACACCTCCTGCCGCACAAGCCCGACCTGGTGGCTGTCGATGGCGAGGGCCGCAACGCGGTGCAGCTGGCGGCCATGGCCGATACGGTTTCGCCCCTGCTGGTCAAGCGCCTGGTCGAACTGGGCATCACCGCCGATGCGGCCGATCCGGTCGGTCGGCGTGCGGTCGACTACGCGGCCGAAGCCGGTCGCTGGGCCATCGTCGCGCTGCTTGATCCGTCCTATCCGCTGCCTGCGGCGGTCAGCGATGGCCTGGCCGAGCGCGGTGAGGCCGCCAGCGCCAGTGGCCTGCTGCCTGATCGACCGCCGCTGACCCTGCTGCGCGAAGCACTGGGCTTCGGCAACACCGACGGCATGGCCGCCCTGGCCAGGCTGTGCCAGCCGCAGGAGCTGGGCAGCCTGCTGCTGGATCCGGAGCTGGCGCTGGAGCCGCGTGCCGTGGATTGGCTGCTGGCCCATGGTGCCGACCCCTATGTGCGTGATGCCTGCGCCGACACGCCGATGTTCGCGCTGCTGTCGCGCGGCGTCGATGCGGTGCCGGCGCTGCAGGTCATGCTGCAGCATGGCCTGTCGCCGGCCGGCCGCGGCGGCCTGGCCCGTTTCCTGGCCGCCTGCGCGCAGCACGATCAGGCGGCCCGCGGACTGGAACAGCTGGCGCTGGAACTGCTGGAGCGGGGTGCTGATCCGTTCGCCGCATCGCCGGCAGGCGATCCGCCGCTGTCGTTGGCGGTGCGCCTGGGCTGGCTGCGCCTGCAGCAGGCCCTGCTCAAGACTGGTGTCGACCGTGAGGCGCGCGACAGCCATGGCATGACCGCCCTGCACCTGGCGACCGCGCTGGCCCGGGAAGGTGCGCTGAAGCTGCTGGTACAGCACGGCGCCTCGCCGGAGGCACGCGCCGCCGATGGCCAGACCCCCCTGGGTGTGGCGCTGTCGAGTGGTCGTCGTGATCTGGCCGACTGGCTGGACTGGCGGGTGTGGCCACTGCCACGCCGTACCCTGCGCGATGCCGACCTGCCCTCTGCGGCGATGGCCGGCGATGTCGATGCGGTGCGTCGCCTGATCGATCTGGGGTTCGCCGTTGATGCCGTGGATGCGCAGGGCTGCACGGCGCTGCTGCGTGCCGCTGGCGGCGGCCACCTGGCGGTGACCGACCTGCTGCTGGCACGGGGCGCCGATCCGCAGCACGCAGCGGCCAGCGGCGCAACGCCGTTGTCGGCCGCGGTCAGCATGCGCCAGGTCGAGATCGTGTCGGCCCTGCTCGATGCCGGTGCCAAGCTCGAACACCGGCTGCCGGGGGGAGTGACCGTGCTGATGCTGGCCTCCGCGCTGGGCCTGCCGGACATCGTCGCGCGCCTGCTGACCGCAGGTGCCGATGTACACGCCGGAGACGCGCAGCAACTGGGCCCGCTGCACTGCGCGGCCCTGTACGGCTTCAGCGCACGTGACCGCCCGCGGTTGCTGGCGTTGCTGGACACGCTGCTGCTGGCCGGTGCCGAACCGGACCAGGCCGCCGCCGGTTCGGTCACACCGCTGCTGCTGCTGCTGGGGGCGCGCGCCGAGCCGGGTACGGCCTGCGACGAGCAGGTGGTGATGGCCGCGGTGGAGCGTCTGCTGGAAGAGGATGTCAGCCTGGACGTGCGCGATCCGCGTGGTTTCGGCCCGCTGCACCTGGCGGCGCTGCACGGCCTGCCGCTGCTGGTACAGCGCCTGCTGCGTGCCGGCGCCGACCCAGACGTGCGGGACAGCCTGAACCGCAGTCCGCGCGAGATCGCCGTGATGCGTGGCTTCATCGACGTTGCCGGCGAGTTCGAGCCGCGCGTACCGGGGGTGTCCTCGATGGCCCGGTTCCTGCGCGACAACGGCTGAGAATCGGGGGTCAGAACCCTTTCCGTTGGAAAGGGCTCTGACCCCGATCATGCGGAATGCCGACGATGCTCGGCAGCCCTTTCGCCGTCAGCGCTGCGCGTCGCCGTCGCTTTCCGCGTCGGCCTCGAACAGATGCATCAGGTCGTTGCGGGCATCGCGCGAGGTCTGGATCACGGCCGCCTCGTCGTCGTACACCAGGTACTGGTCGCGCAGCAGCTGTTCGTCGTGTTCGCGGAAGCGCTGCACATGGCGTTGGGCAACATCGGGTGCCACCCCCAGCGCGGTCAGCACGCGACCGCTCATTTCCAGGCTGGTAGCGAACACTTCGCGGAACGGTTCGGCCGACATGTCCATCAGTCGCCATGCATGCTGGCGGTTGCGCGCACGTGCCAGCACCTTCGCCTCCGGATACAGGCGCCGCACCATCCGTACCGCACGCAGATTGGTCTCCGGGTCGTCCACGGTGATCACGAACACATCGATATGTTCACCACCGGCGGCGCGCAGCATCTCCGGGCGCGTCGGATCGCCATAGTAGAGCTGGTTGCCGAAGCGACGCAGGTCGGCCACCGTGTCCGGGTTCGCTTCCAGTGCCACGAACGGCACCTTCTGTGCGGTCAGCAGGCGCGCGATTACCTGGCCGACGCGGCCCATGCCGGCAATCAGGACTTTCGGCCGGTTGTCCGGCGCGACCTTGTCGGCGTCGGCCGCGGCGCGCGGGGCCACCTTCTCCTGCCCGAGCAGCCGCATCAGGGCGATCATCAGCAGCGGCGTGATCGCCATCGACAGGCCGACAATGGCCACCAGCCGGTCGTGGTTGGCGTTGCCCAGCAGATGCGCGCGCTGCGCCTCGTTGAACACCACGAAGGCGAACTCGCCGCCCAGCCACAGCACGCTGCCCAGCAGCAGCGATTGCCGCGAACCCAGCCGGGCGATGCGGCCGATGGCATACAGCAGACTGAACTTGACCACCAGCAGGATGGCCACACCGGCGGCGATCAGCCACGGCTCGGCGGCGATGCGGTCGAGATCGATGCCCATGCCGACGGCGATGAAGAACAGGCCCAGCAGCAGGCCCTTGAACGGCTCGATCTGCGCTTCCAGCTCGTGCCGGAACTCGGAATCGGACAGCAGCACGCCGGCCAGGAACGCACCCAGGCTGGGGCTCAGGCCGGCCTCCTGCATGAACCACGCCGTGCCCAGCACGACCAGCAGGGCGGTGGCGGTGAATACCTCCGGGCTGCGGGTACGGGCGATGACACCGAACAGCCGGCGCAGGACCGGCCGCCCGCACAGGATCACCACGGCCAGCGCGCCCAGCGCCACTGCGGCATCCTCCCAACGCAGCGTCTGGTTCTTGACGCCGCCCAGCAGCGGGATGGCCGCCAGCAGCGGGATCGCGATCAGGTCCTGGAACAGCAGGATGGCAAAGCCGAGCCGGCCGTGGTCGCTGTTGATCGCCTTGTGCTCGGACAGCAGCTGCAGGCCCACGGCAGTGGAGGACAGCGCCAGCGCCACGCCCACCACCAGCGCGCTCTTCCACTGGAAGTGATCGAGCAGCAGCAGGCCGCCCAGTACCAGGCCGGACAGCGCCACCTGCGCGGCACCGGCGCCGAACACCGAGCGCCGCATCACCTTCAGGCGGGCCGGCGACAGTTCCAGCCCGATCACGAACAGCAGCATCACCACGCCGATCTCGGCCGCACCGAGGATGCGGTCGGCGTCCTGCACGAAGCCCAGCCCATCCGGCCCCAGCACCACCCCCGCGGCCAGGTAGCCCAGTACCGCGCCGAAGCCGAAGCGCTTGAACACCGGCACCGCGATGACGGCCGCCAGCAGCAGGACCAGGGCCAGTTCCAGACCGCCGCTATGCATGGGAATACCTGGTCATCGCAGAGGCCTGCCGTACGTGGGTGCGGGGAGGAGAGGGGCGGCGGACGCCGCTGCGACATTATGCGCGCCGCATCGTGCACGCGCGGCAATGGCCGCTGCGGGTTGACCTGCGCGGCCGGCAGGTCCAGACTGCCCGCCGCTGGCGGCCTGCCGCCGGCACACGCATCCCGGAGTTCCCAACCCATGTCCAGCGACAGTAGAAGTCGACCTCGTTCGACGCCAGCGATGGCCACCGCCTGACATCGGGACGGTTCGCCTGCGTTGGCGTTGCGCGAGGTCGCACCCCACAAGGCAAACCGATGAACCAGAAGCAATTGCTGCGTCCAGTGGCCGATGCCGCTGCATTGGCGGCACCGCTGGCGGACTACAACACCGCCGACGCGGTGGAGTTCCTCAACACGCTGGAGCTGCAGCGCGCTGCCGACACGCTGGCGGCGCTGCCGCTGCCGCGTGCAGTGAAGATGCTGGAAGCCCCCGAACTGCATCGCAGCGGCGAGCTCGTGGCCGCGCTGCCACCGGCGCGGGCAGCCGCGCTGCTCGGGCTGATGGCCGACGACCGCGCCACCGACATCGTTCACGAACTGGATGAGGACGAGCGCGCGCGGCTGATCCCGTTGCTGGGCGCCGATGCCCGCCAGGCCATCCAGACGCTGCTCGGTTACCCGCCGAACACGGCCGGTGCGCTGATGACCACCGAGTACGTCGCCGTGCCCGCCAGCTGGACCGTGGCGCAGACGCTGCAGCACATCCGCCAGGTCGAGCGCACGCGCGAGACCGTGTACGCGATCTACGTCCTGGACCCGGCCAGCCAGCGTCTGCAGCAGGTGGTGACCATGCGCCGCCTGATCACCGGCCTGCCCGAGGAGTCGATCCTCGAGGTGGCCCAGGTCAATCCGCCAGTAACCGTGGACGCGTTGATGGACCAGGAAGAGGTGGCGCGGCTGATCCGTCGCCACGACCTGCTGGCCATTCCGGTGGTCGATGCCAGCCAGCGGATGCTGGGCATCGTCACCGTGGACGACGTGCTTGATGCGCTGATCGAGGAATCCACCGAAGACGCGCACAAGTTCGGCGGCATGGAAGCGCTGGACAAGCCGTACATGCAGATCGGCTTCCTGGAGATGCTGCGCAAGCGTGCTGGCTGGCTGAGCGTGTTGTTCCTGGGCGAGATGCTGACGGCCAGCGCCATGCAGCACTACGAGGACGAACTGGCACGCGCGGTGGTGCTGACGTTGTTCATCCCGTTGATCATGAGTTCCGGCGGCAACTCCGGCTCGCAGGCCACCTCGCTGCTGATCCGCAGCCTGGCGCTGCGCGAGCTGCGCCTGCGCGACTGGTGGAAGGTGGCCCTGCGCGAGATTCCGACCGGCATGGTGCTGGGTGCCATTCTCGGTGCCCTGGCGATCGTCCGCATCGTCATCTGGCAGCTGGGTGGCCTGCACGACTACGGCGAGCACTGGGTGCTGCTGGCGATCACGATCGGTGCGGCGCTGGTGGGCATCGTCACCTTCGGGTCATTGTCGGGTTCGATGCTGCCGTTCGTGCTCAAGCGGCTGGGATTCGACCCGGCCAGCGCATCCGCCCCGTTCGTGGCCACGCTGGTCGACGTGACCGGGCTGGTGATCTATTTCAGCATCGCCGCGATGATCCTGCGCGGCACGCTGCTGTAGGGCCCTGTCGCCCCGCATGCGGCGGGGCGCCGCATCCCCCGCCTGCTTTGTTGCGCTGGATCATGCGCCTGTTGCGCGGGTGCGTGTACCGTAGGCGCATGAGTACCTACCACCTGCAGTCAGTGTTCCGTCCGCAGTCGGTCGCAGTGATCGGCGGCAGTCCGCGCGAGCGCTCGGCCGGCCGCGCGGTGATGCGCAACCTGCGCGGTACGGGCTTCCCCGGCAAGGTGGCGTGGATCAATCCGCGCCACGCCGAAATCGATGGCATCCGCACGGTGAAGCGGCTGAAGGATCTGGACTGGGTGCCGGATCTCGTGGTGATCACCGCGCCGGCCGCCATCGTGCCGCAGGTGGTGCGTACCGCGGCCGAGCGGGGTGTGCAGGCGGCGATCATCCTCACCGCGCATCTGGGGGATGGCCCGGGTTCACTGTCGGCGCAGGTGGAGGCCGTGGCCCGCCGGCACGGTCTGCGCATCCTGGGCCCGCATTGCCTGGGTGTGATCGCGCCGCACGCACGGCTCAACGCCAGCATCGCCGCACACTTCCCGCAGGCTGGCGATCTTGCGTTGATATCCGAATCCTCGGCGATTGCCGCGGCGCTGGTGGAATGGGGCGTGGCGCGTTCGGTGGGTTTCTCCGCCGTGGTCTCGCTGGGCGATACGCTGGACGTCGACTTCGGCGATCTGCTGGACTATTTCGCCACCGATTACCGCACGCGCGCCATCCTGCTCTACGTCGAACAGATCAAGGACGCGCGCAAATTCATGTCGGCGGCGCGTGCGGCCGCGCGCGCCAAGCCCGTGGTGGTGGTGAAGTCCGGCCGCAGCGAGCGCGTGCAGCCTGGCAGCCGCGATACCCATGTGCAGGCGCTTGCACGAGCCGACGATGTCTACGGCGCTGCGTTCAACCGCGCCGGCCTGCTGCGCGTGGGTGCGCTGGACGAGCTGTTCACCGCCGCAGAGACCCTGGGCCGGCTGGGTACCTTCCCGGGCCGTCGGCTGGCCATCCTCAGCAATGGGGGGGGCGTCGGCCGGCTGGCCGTGGACCAGCTGGCCGCGCTGCGCGGAACCCTGGCGAACCTGTCCGACAGCACGGTCGAAAAGCTCGATGCGGTGCTGCCGCAGGGCTGGTCGCGCAGCAATCCGGTGGACATCGTGGTGGATGCCGATGGTGATCGCTATGCCGCGGCCATCGAGGCCCTGCTGGCCGACAACGAGAACGATGCGGTGATGGTGGTCAACGTACCGACGGCGTTCACCTCGTCGGCCGACGCCGCGCAGGCGCTGACCCGCACGCTCGGCCTGCGCCCGCGCCACCATCGCGACAAGCCGGTGTTCGCCGTGTGGCTGGGCAACGACGACCAGGCCACCGCCACGCTCAATGCGGCGCGCGTGCCGACCTATCCCACCGAAGCCGAAGCGGTACGTGGCTTCCAGCATCTGGTGCGCTATCGGGAAGCGCAGAACGCACTGATGGAAACCCCGCCGAGCCTGCCGCAGGACTTCAGCGTGGATGCGGCCGCGGCGCGCACGCTGGTCGAGGCCGCGCTGGCCAACGGCCAGCAGTGGCTGGACCCGTTGGCCACGCACGAGCTGCTGAAGGCCTATGGCATTCCCTCCGCGCCGGTGATGCATGCGCGCGACGCGCACGAGGCCATGGATCTGGCGCAGCCGCTGCTGGAGCGGGGTGCGACCGTCGCCTTGAAGATCCTGTCACCGGACATCCCGCACAAGTCCGAAGTGGACGGCGTGCGCCTGAACCTGTCGACGCTGCCGGCGGTGCAGGCTGCGGCCAAGGCGATCCTGTCGCGTGCACGCCAGCTGCGCCCGGATGCACGCATCGACGGTCTGCTGGTGCAGCCGACCATCGTCCGCCCGAAAGCGCGTGAACTGATCGTGGGCATCGCCGATGACGCGACCTTCGGCCCGGTGATCGTGGTCGGTCGCGGCGGCACGGCGGTGGAGGTGATCAACGACAAGGCACTGGCCTTGCCGCCGCTGGATCTGCGCCTGGCCCACGAGCTGATCGGGCGTACCCGTGCGTCGCGGATCCTCAAGGCCTATGGCGATGTTCCCGCTGCCGATGAGCGCGCACTGGCCCTGGCGCTGGTGAAACTGGCGCAGCTGGCCGCCGACATTCCGGAAGTGCGCACGCTGGATATCAATCCGCTGCTGGTCGATGGCAAGGGCATTCTCGCTCTCGATGCACGCGTCGCCATCGCGCCTTCGCGCATCCTGCACAAGGGTCGCGGCCATCCGCGCTTCTCGGTGTTCCCGTATCCGAAGGAGTGGGAGCGCACCATCGAGCTGTCCGATGGCGGTCACGCCTTCGTGCGCCCGGTGCGCCCCGAGGACGACGCGCTGTTCCGCGCGTTCTTTGCCCGGGTCAGCGACGAGGATCTGCGCCTGCGCTTCTTCCAGTCGGTGAAGCACTTCAGCCACGAGTTCATCGCCCGTCTGACCCAGCTCGACTATGCGCGCTCAATCGCGCTGGTGGCCATCGAACCGCGCAGCGGCGAGATGCTCGGCGCCGTGCGCCTGCACGCGGATGCGGATTATCACCGCGGCGAGTACGGCATCCTGATCCGCTCCGACCTGAAGGGCCATGGCATTGGCTGGCGACTGATGGCGATCATGATCGAGTATGCGAAGTGGCTGGGGCTGCACGTGGTCGAGGGACAGGTGCTGCGCGAGAACAGCACCATGCTGGCGATGTGCCAGAGCCTGGGCTTCAAGACCCGGCTGGACCCGGACGACCCGACGGTGATGATGGTGACCCTGCCGGTGCAGCAGGTGGACGTTCCCGAGGTGCCGCCGGTGGCGTGAGCGTCACCTCATCGGTGGCGTCACAACGCAGCGCCGAACGTGGCATGCCGCCCATGCGGTTGCGACAATACGGGCCATGACTGACCGCATCCCCTTGCTGCTGCTCCCCGGCCTGCTCAATGATGCCGAGCTGTGGCGCGCGCAGCTGGCCGACCTGGCCGATATCGCCGAGTGCAGCGTGGGCGACCAGACCCGCGGCGCGACCCTGCAGGCGGTGGCCGAGGATGTGCTGGCGCAGGCACCTGCGCGCTTCGCGCTGGCCGGTTTCTCGCTGGGAGGCTTCGTTGCCCAGCAGATCCTGCGCGTCGCACCGGAGCGGGTGCTGCGGCTGGCGCTGATCGACACCTCGATCCACGCCGATTCGCCGGAGCGCGCCGAGCAGCGTCGCAGCCAGCGCGCCAGCGTGCGCCTGCCCGGGAAGTTCCATGGATTCGGTGACGCCCTGATGCGCAGCTACATCGATGCCTCGCGGCTGGACGACTATGTACTGGTGCAGCGCGTGCGCGACATGACGGCGCGTCTTGGCGCGGAGGTGTTCCTGCGACAGAGCGCGCTGGAACGTCGTGACGGCCACGATGTGCTGGCCGGATATCGCGATCCGCTGCTGATCGTGTGCGGTGCCAACGACCGCATCACGCCATTGGCGGTGAGCGAGGAGATGCACGCGCTGGTACCGCACTCGCAGCTGGTGGTGGTGCCCGACTGCGGGCACCTGGCGCCGATGGAGAAGCCGGATGAGGTCAGTGCGGCGATGCGCGGGTGGCTGCTGCAGGACTGAAGGGCCCGCCGGGCCCGGCGCTACCTGTGGCGATCCGGTAGCGCCGGAGCGCGCCCGGCGGCCCCCATCGTCATCGTCCGGTAGCGCCGGGCCCAGCCCCGCGGGCCCCCACGCGATTGTCCGGTAGCCCCCGGCCCGGCCCCGCGGCGTCCGCGCACCCCCCCGCCCGCCCCCGGCCATACCGGAT
>NZ_JBRRET010000044.1:0-29418 GCF_056760435.1 Stenotrophomonas sp. STEN008
TCTGCAAGGCCATGATGCAAGCTGCGAAAGAACGTGCCGCAGTGTAGCCGGGCCCCCGGCGGACCCCGGGGGGGGGGGGGCACCCGATTTGGGGCCATAACACCAAGGGCGCCCCCCCCCCCCCCCCCCGGGGGGCGCGGGGCCCCCCCCCCGGCGAATCCTCAGTGGCCAGAAACAGAACGGCCCCGCTTTTGCGGGGCCGCTCCGTTTCACGCAGGCCGGGCGTGGCCCGGCACTACATCAGTCACGCACCGTGTGCGGCCAGCTGGCCCAGGCGCTGGACCGCGACCGAGACGGTCGGGTAGTCCAGGGTCTTCTGCTCGGCCAGTTCCGCCAGCATTGCCAGGGTGAAGCGCAGGCTGTTGTCATCGCGGCCCATCCATGCAGCCACCTTGGCCTCGGCACTGCCGCCCTTGGTGGCGAGTACCTGACCGGCCAGGTTGCGATGGTTGGCGGCCAGCTCGTCGCGCAGCACGCCGCGTGCCACCGCATGCCAACGGCCGTTGACTTCCAGTGCATCGACCTGCTCGAACAGCCACGGCAGCTGGAGGGCATCGCCCAGGCGGAAGTGCACCTTGGACACGTCCACCGGCTTCAGCTTGCGGGTACGGGCCAGTTCGATGATGTCGAACGCCGGTTCCAGGAAGTGCAGCTCGGACAGCTGCTGTGCCAGCGCGGACGGCAGGCCCTTCTCCTTCCACTCGGCCACCAGCGCCTCGTAGGTCGGACGCTGCGAGTCCGGCAGCACACCCGACGCGACACGGATGTCGTTGAACGGGCCCTGATAGCGGTTGACCGCTTCAGTGATGCCCGGCATCGCACCCGGACGCGACAGCAGCCAGCGCACGAACGAACGCTGCAGCTTCCAGATCACCTCCAGCGCGTCGATCTGCACCGACTCCGGCACCTTGCCGTCGAGGGCGTCGATCTGCGCCCACAGCGCGCGCGCATCCAGCGTCTCGCGGCTGATGGTGTAGGCCTTGGCGACCTCGGCGATGGAGCGGCCGGTGTCTTCCTGCATGCGCATCAGGAACGTTGCGCCCATGCGGTTGATGGTCTGGTTGGTCACCGCCGTGGCGATGATCTCGCGCTTCAGGCGGTGACGCTCCATCGCATCGGCGTACTTCTTCTGCAGCGGCGTGGGGAAGTAGCGCAGCAGCTCCTTGGAGAGGTACGGATCTTCCGGAATATCCGACTCCAGCAGCTGGTTGAACGCCACCAGCTTGGAGTAGGACAGCAGCACCGACAGCTCCGGACGGGTCAGGCCCTGGCCGCGCGCCTTGCGCTGGGACAGCTCGGCATCGGATGGCAGGAACTCGATCTGCCGATCCAGCAGCCCCTGCTGTTCCAGGGTGCGGATGAAGTGCTGCTTGGAACCCAGGCGCTTGACCGCCATCCGCTCCATGAGGCTCAGCGCCTGGTTCTGGCGATAGTTGTCGTTGAGCACCAGGTCGGCGACTTCATCGGTCATCGAGGCCAGCAGCTTGTTGCGCTGGTCGACCGTCAGCTTCTTCGCCCGCACCACATCATTGAGCAGGATCTTGATGTTGACTTCATGGTCCGACGTATCCACGCCGGCCGAGTTGTCGATGAAGTCCGTGTTGAGCAGCACGCCGGCCTGCGCGGCCTCGATACGGCCCAGCTGGGTCATGCCGAGGTTGCCGCCCTCGCCCACCACCTTGCAGCGCAGCTCGCCACCGTTCACGCGCAGTGCGTTGTTGGCACGGTCGCCGACATCGCTGTGCTGCTCGCTGGCGGCCTTCACGTAGGTGCCGATGCCGCCGTTCCACAGCAGGTCCACCGGTGCCTTCAGGATCGCGCTCATCAGGTCGTTCGGCGACAGCGCCTTGACGTTCTCGTCCAGGCCCAGCGCTTCACGCACCTGGGGGGTGATCTCGATCGACTTCAGGCTGCGCGGGTACACGCCGCCGCCCTTGCTGATCAGCTTGGCGTCGTAGTCTGCCCAGCTTGAACGCGGCACGGTGAACATGCGCTCGCGCTCGACGAACGAGGTCGCCGCGTCCGGGTTCGGGTCAAGGAAGATATGGCGGTGGTCGAATGCCGCGACGAGACGGATGTGGCGCGACAGCAGCATGCCGTTGCCGAACACATCGCCGGACATGTCGCCGACGCCGACCGCGGTGAAGTCCTGGCTCTGGCTGTCACGGCCAAGCGCACGGAAGTGGCGCTTGACCGACTCCCATGCACCGCGCGCGGTGATGCCCATGCCCTTGTGGTCGTACCCCACCGAACCACCGGAGGCGAACGCATCGCCCATCCAGAAGCCGTGCGCGATGGCCAGGCCGTTGGCGATATCGGAGAAGGTCGCCGTGCCCTTGTCGGCGGCCACCACCAGGTACGGATCGTCCATGTCGTGCCGCACGACATCCACCGGCGGCACGACTTTGTTGTTGACGATATTGTCGGTGATGTCCAGCAGGCCCTGGATGAACAGCTTGTAGCAGGCCACGCCGTTGGCGAAGATCGCGTCGCGGTCGCCGTTCACCGGCGGGGTCTTGGCGAAGAAGCCGCCCTTCGCACCGACCGGCACGATGACGGTGTTCTTGACCATCTGCGCCTTGACCAGACCCAGCACTTCGGTACGGAAGTCTTCGCGACGGTCCGACCAGCGCAGGCCGCCACGGGCCACCGCGCCGAAGCGCAGGTGGGTACCTTCCACGCGCGGACCGTAGACGAAGATCTCGCGGTACGGACGCGGCTTAGGCAGGTCCGGCACCAGCGCCGAGTCGAACTTGAAGCTGATCACATGGCCGTGCTGGCCATTGGCGTCGGTCTGGTAGTAGCTGGTACGCAGGGTGGCATCGATCACGCCCATGAACGAACGCAGGATGCGGTCTTCGTCCAGGCTCGACACGCGGTCCATCAGCTTCAGCAGCGCATCGCGCGCGGCCTGCATCTGCGCGTCGCGGTCACCCTTGCGGGCATCGACCACAGTCTTGAGCACCTTCAGGGTGGCCTCGTCGCCGGCGGCCAGCACATCGAAGTGGGCCTTCAGCTGGGTCTGGCCGGCCGCGATGTCGTCCTTGCTCTCGTGGCCGGTGGCCGGATCGAAGCGCGCTTCGAACAGTTCGACCAGCAGGCGCGCCAGCAGCGGATAGCGGGCGAACGTGCCTTCCACGTACGCCTGCGAGAACGGCACGCCGGTCTGCAGCAGATACTTGCAGTAGCCGCGCAGCATGGCGACCTGGCGCCAGTGCAGGCCGGCGGCCAGCACCAGGCGGTTGAAGCCATCGTTCTCGGCATCACCGTGCCAGACGCGGGCAAAGGTTTCGCCGAATGCTTCGTCGACGCTGGCGGCATCGATCGCACCGGCCGTCGATTCGACCTCGAAGTCCTGCACGTATACCGGGGCGTTGTCGACCGACAGGCGGTACGGACGCTCGGCGATCACGCGCAGGCCCATGTTCTCCATCATCGGCAGCGCGTCGGACAGCGGAATGTCGTCCAGCTGGCGGTACAGCTTCAGGCGCAGGCCATCGCCGCTTTCGCGCGGCACCGCCTGCAGGCTCAGGCGCAGATCGTCCGGACCGGTCAGCGCGTCGAGCTGGCTGACGTCGTTGGCGGCAACTGCGGTGCTGTTGTCTTCGATGTAGCCGGCCGGCAGTGCCTTGCCGATGCGGGCCGCGATGCGCAGGCCTTCGCTTTCGCCATGACGGGCCACCAGCGCTTCGCGCAGGTCGTCCTGCCAGTTGCGCAGCACCTGGGCGAGCTTGCGCTCCAGTTCGGCGGTATCCACGTCAAGCATCTCGCCGGGCTTCGGGCGCACGATCAGATGCACCTGCGCCAGCGGCGATTCACCCAGCACCACCGAGCTGTCGACGTACTCGCCATGCAGCGCTTCCTTCAGCATCGCCTCGATGCGCAGGCGCACGTCGGTGTTGAAGCGCTCGCGCGGCAGGTAGACCAGCGCGGAGATGAAGCGGCTGTACTTGTCACGGCGCAGGAACAGGCGGCTGCGCACGCGCTCCTGCAGGCCCAGAACGCCCATCGCGGTGCGGAACAGTTCGTCCTCGCTGGACTGGAACAGTTCTTCGCGCGGCAGGGTTTCCAGGATGTGGCGCAGGGCCTTGCCGCTGTGGCTGGACGCGGCCAGGCCGGACTGCTTCATCACGTATTCGTGGCGCTGGCGCACCAGCGGGATTTCCCACGGGCGGCGGTTGTAGGCACTGGAAGTGAACAGGCCGAGGAAGCGCTGCTCGCCGATGATCCTGCCCTTGGCGTCGAATTCCAGCACGCCGATGTAGTCCATGTAGCCGGCGCGGTGCACGCGGGAGCGCGCATTGGTCTTGGTCAGGATCAGCGCGTCCTTCAGCCCCGACGTGGCGTTGAGGCCCTGGGCGGCGAGCGTCTTGACCGGGCGTGCGGCGGACTTGTCCTTGCCGCGCATCAGGCCCAGGCCGGTCTCGTTCAGCGGCGCCAGCACGTCTTCCTTGCCCTGCTTCTCGACGCGGTACTCGCGGTAGCCGAAGAAGGTGAAGTGGTTGTCGGCGGCCCAGCGCAGGAACTCCTGCGCTTCCCTGCGCGAGGCATCGTCGACCGGCAGCGCACGGCTGCCCAGATCGTCGGCCAGTGCCAGTGCCTTGTCCTTCATCGGCTGCCAATCGCGCACGATCGCCCGCACTTCGTCCAGCGCCTTGCCGATGGCCTGCTCGATGGCGGCCATGGCATCGGCCGGCTGGCGGTCGATCTCCAGCAGCATCACCGATTCGGCCTCGCCCTCGCCGACCTTGACCAGCTTGCCGGCCTTGTCGCGGGTGAAGCGCAGCACCGGGTGGCCGAGCACGTGCACGCCCACGCCCTGTTCGGCCAGTGACATGGTCACGGTGTCGACCAGGAACGGCATGTCGTCGTTGATGATCTGCAGCACGGTGTGCGGCGATTCCCAACCGTTCGCCTTCACCGTCGGATTGAACACGCGCACGTTGGCCTTGCCGGCCTTGCGGGCACGGGCGAACTCCAGCGTCTCGGCCGCGAGCGCGGCCCACTCTTCAGCGCTGTGGTGCGGGAACTCGTCCGCCTCCATGCGCTTGTAGAAGTCAGCGGCAAACGCCACTGCTTCGGCCTGGGCGGCCGCCGGGTAACGCTTGCGCAAGGCCGTGTATACCGGCTCCAGGGAGAAACCAGCGGTCACTGCGACCTCCGACTCAGCTGGTTTGGTCTTGTTTTTCACGGTCTTGGCTGCGGTTTTTTGCGGTTTCATGGCAGAGCGATGCGCTTGCTCAGTTGGGAAAATGAAATTGTAGCCCTCCCGCGCGAAAAGGCCTTGCTGCAGGACGGAATAAGCAGATTCGGGTTTGCTGCGGTTTAGACGCCTATTCAGTTCGCCCAGGTACGGAGCGAGCGGGGGGCGGCCGCCTTGCCGACAGGATCGGCAAAGCGTGTTACCGGAAGACACACGCGGGAACGTCGTTTCGATTCCACAATCCTGAACTGGACGGTATAGTCCACCGCGTGAACCCGGCCTACTTCCCCGTTGCCCTCGATGCGCGCGATGAGCGCGTGTTCGATGCCGTGCGCGAACTGCTGGCCCGGCAGGGCATGCAGATGAGCATGGATGCGGTGGCCCAGCAGGCCGGCTGCTCCAAGCAGACCCTGTACTCGCGCTATGGCAGCAAGCAGGAACTGCTGCGGCGGGTGATGCAGCGGCATGTGGGACACGCGACGGGGGCAATGCTGCGTGCACTCCGCAGTGACGACCTGCGTGCCAGCCTGTTGCAGTTCGCCATCGACTTCCTGGAGCATTTCAACCAACCGCATGTCGGCCAGGCCTGCCGGCTGATCGCTGCAGATGCCGCCCAGTTCCCCGAAGAGGCCCGGGCGCTGTACCGGCATGGTGCTGGCGCGCTGACACTTCATCTTTCTGAATGGATTGAAACCGTTTGCAGGCGTGGCCTGCTCCGGCATGACGACCCGCACTTCATGGCCGAACTGCTGCTGAGCATGATCGCCGGTCAGGATTTCGACAAACAGCGCTTCCATACCCCCCATCGTGATGACGCGCTCCTGCGTCGGCGCTGGGCAGAGTTCTCCGTCGACAGCTTCCTGCGCGCGTTTGCGCCGCAACCGTCGCCGGCCCCGTCTACAAACCAACCCCGGAGTTCCTCCTGATGACCGCCCCACTCCGCACCCTTGCCTTGACGTGCGCCGTTGCTGTCGCGCTGGCTGCCTGCAAGAAACCGGAACAGCAGACACCCCCGCCGCCGGAGGTGGGCGTGATCGATGCGAAGCCGCAGACCCTGCCGCTGCAGCGCGAGCTGGTCGGCCGCCTGTCGCCGTTCCGCAGTGCCGATGTCCGCGCACGCGTGCCGGGCGTGCTGCTCAAGCGCGTCTACCAGGAAGGCTCCCAGGTCAAGCAGGGGCAGACCCTGTTCCTGATCGACCCGGCACCGCTGCGCGCCTCGCTGAACGCGTCCGAGGCCCAGCTGGCGTCGGCGCGCGCCACCTACGCCAACGCCAAGGTGGCGGCCGATCGTGCCCGCTCGCTGGCACCGCAGCAGTTCGTCTCCAAGTCCGACCTGGACAACGCCGAATCGGCCGAGCGCACTGCGCTGGCCGCGGTCAAGCAGGCCGAAGCGGCGGTGACCTCCTCGCGGATCAACCTGGGCTACGCCGAAGTGACCGCGCCGATCAGCGGCGTGGCCAACAAGCAGCAGGTGACCGAGGGCGCACTGGTCGGCCAGGGCGACGTGACCCTGCTGACCACCGTTGACCAGCTCGATCCGCTGTACGTCAACTTCTCGCTCAGCGTGGACGAGCTGACCCAGCTGCGCGCGCAGCAGGCCAAGGGCGCCCTGGCCCTGGCCGGCGACGGCAAGGCCACCGTCAACGTGAAGCTGGCCGATGGCAGCACCTACAGCGAGCCGGGAACCCTCGACTTCTCCTCGACTACGGTCGACCCGGCCACCGGCGCGGTGTCGCTGCGTGCGCTGCTGCCCAATCCGCAGCAGATCCTGCTGCCGGGAGCCTTCGTCAGCTTCCAGGCCAACCTCGGCGAGCGCAACAATGCCTACCTGGTGCCGCAGCAGGCGCTGCTGCGCGACACCACGGGCGGCTACGTGATGGTGGTCGGTGCCGATGGCAAGGTGGCGCGCAAGAACGTCAAGACCGAAGGCGCACAGGGCGGCAACTGGCTGGTCAGCGATGGCCTGGCCGCCGGCGACAAGGTGATCGTGGCCGGCGTGCAGAAGGTCAAGGAAGGCAGCCCGGCCGTCGCCAAGCCCTGGACCCCGGGGCAGGACGCCGCCGGCAAGCCCGCGGCCGGCGGTGCCGGCCCGGCCGCACCCGCCGCTGCCGCCGACAAGGCTCCGGCCCAGACCGACGCAGCCGACAAGGCCGCGCCGGCCGCCACCGACTCGAACAAGCAGTAACGGGAACCTTCCGTCATGCCTAAATTTTTCATCGAACATCCAGTCTTCGCCTGGGTGGTAGCGATCCTGATCTCGCTCAGCGGCGTGATCGCGATCCTCAACCTGGGCGTGGAGTCCTATCCCAACATCGCTCCGCCACAGGTGACCGTCTCGGCCACCTATCCGGGCGCCAGCGCGGACACCACCGAAAAATCGGTCACCCAGGTGATCGAGCAGCAGCTGACCGGTATCGATCACCTGCTGTACTTCAGCTCTTCGTCCTCGTCCAATGGCCGCGCGCAGATCACCCTCACCTTCGAGACCGGTACCGATCCGGACATCGCCCAGGTGCAGGTGCAGAACAAGGTGTCGCTGGCGACGCCACGACTGCCGTCGGAGGTGACCCAGCAGGGCGTGGTGGTGGCCAAGGCCAATGCCGGCTTCCTGATGGTCGTGGCCCTGCAGTCGGATACGGCGGCGATCAACCGTGACGCGCTGAACGACATCGTCGGTTCGCGCGTGCTCGACCAGGTCTCGCGCATTCCCGGCGTCGGCAGCACCCAGCAGTTCGGTTCCGAGTACGCCATGAACATCTGGCTGAACCCGGAGAAGATGCAGGGTTATGGTCTCTCGGCCAGTCAGGTCCTGGCTGCCGTACGTGCGCAGAACGTGCAGTTCGCCGCCGGTGCGCTGGGCTCGGACCCGTCGCCGGAAGGCCAGCACTTCACCGCCACCGTGTCGGCTGAGGGACGTTTCAGCTCGCCGCAGGAGTTCGAGAACATCATCCTGCGCGCCAATGCCGATGGCTCGCGCGTGCTGCTCAAGGACATCGCCCGCGTCGCCTTCGGTGCCAACAACTACGGCTTCGACACCCAGTACAACGGCAAGCCGACCGGTGCCTTCGCCATCCAGCTGCTGCCGGGCGCAAACGCCCTGAACGTGGCCGATGCGGTGCGCGCCAAGATGGACGAACTGCAGCCCAGCTTCCCGGCCGGCGTGACCTGGTTCTCGCCGTACGACAGCACGACCTTCGTCAAGATCTCGATCCAGGAAGTGGTCAAGACGCTGTTCGAAGCGGTGCTGCTGGTGTTCCTGGTGATGCTGATCTTCCTGCAGAACTTCCGCGCCACCCTGATCCCGACCCTGGTCATCCCGGTCGCCCTGCTGGGTACCTTCCTGGGCATGTGGATGATCGGATTCACGATCAACCAGCTGACCCTGTTCGCGATGGTGCTGGCGATCGGCATCGTGGTCGACGACGCCATCGTGGTGATCGAGAACGTCGAACGCATCATGAGCGAGGAAGGCCTGGCGCCGAAGCCGGCCACGCAGAAGGCGATGACCCAGATCACCGGCGCGGTGGTGGCGATCACCGTCGTGCTGGCAGCGGTGTTCATCCCGTCCGCACTGCAGGGCGGTGCCGCCGGCGAAATCTACAAGCAGTTCGCGCTGACCATCGCCATCTCGATGGCGTTCTCGGCCTTCCTGGCGCTGGGCTTCACCCCGGCGCTGTGCGCGACCTTCCTGAAGCCGACGCACAACGACAACCCGAACATCGTCTACCGCACCTTCAACAAGTACTACGACAAGATCAGCCACACCTACGTGGGCCACATCACCTCGGCGGTGCGCCATGCCCCGCGCTGGATGATCCTGTTCGTGGTACTGACCGCGCTGTGCGGCTTCCTGTTCACGCGCATGCCGGGCAGCTTCCTGCCGGAAGAAGACCAGGGCTATGCGCTGGCGATCGTGCAGCTGCCCCCGGGCTCGACCAAGGGCCAGACCAACGAGGTGTTCGCGCAGATGCGCGGCATTCTGGAAAAGCAGGATGGCTTTGAAGGCATGCTGCAGGTGGCCGGCTTCAGCTTCGTCGGTTCCGGCGAGAACGTGGGCATGGGCTTCATCCGCCTGAAGCCGTGGGAAGAGCGCGAGTTCACCGCGCCGGAGTTCATCCAGAACATGAACGGCGCGTTCTACGGCATCAAGGAAGCGCAGATCTTCGTGGTCAACCTGCCGACAGTGCAGGGCCTGGGCCAGTTCGGTGGCTTCGACATGTGGCTGCAGGACCGCAGTGGTGCCGGCTACGAGCAGCTGACGCAGGCCCGCAACATCCTGCTTGGCCAGGCGGCGCAGAAGCCTGAAGCACTGGTTGGCGTGCGTCCGAACGGCCTGGAGAACGCTCCGCAGCTGCAGCTGCACGTGGATCGCGTGCAGGCGCAGTCGATGGGCATGTCGGTGTCGGACGTGTACAGCACCATCCAGCTGATGCTGGCGCCGGTGTACGTCAACGACTTCTTCTACGAAGGCCGCATCAAGCGCGTGACCATGCAGGCCGATGGCCCGTACCGCACCGGCCAGGAGTCGCTGAAGAGCTTCTACAGCCCCTCCAGCCTGACCACCAACGCCGACGGCACCAACGCGATGATCCCGCTGAGCACCGTGGTCAAGTCCGAATGGGTGTCCGCATCGCCGTCACTGAGCCGCTACAACGGCTATTCGGCGATCAACATCGTCGGCTCGCAGGCGCCGGGCACCAGCTCGGGTGAGGCGATGCAGACCATGGAGAGCATCGTCAACAACGACCTGCCGGCCGGCTTCGGCTACGACTGGTCGGGCATGTCCTACCAGGAAATCCTGGCCGGCAACGCAGCGACGCTGCTGCTGGTGCTGTCCATCGTGGTGGTGTTCCTGTGCCTGGCGGCGCTGTATGAAAGCTGGTCGATCCCGGTGGCGGTGCTGCTGGTGGTGCCACTGGGCGTGCTCGGTGCCATCGGCCTGTCGATGATGCGTGGCCTGCCGAACGACCTGTTCTTCAAGATCGGCCTCATCACCGTTATCGGCCTGGCGGCGAAGAATGCGATCCTGATCGTGGAGTTCGCGGTGGAGCAGCGTGCGGCGGGCAAGAACCTGCGCGATGCCACCATCGAGGCGGCACGCCTGCGCTTCCGCCCGATCCTGATGACGTCCTTCGCGTTCATCATGGGCGTGATCCCGATGGCGATCTCCAGCGGCGCCGGCGCCAACTCCCGTCACGCCATCGGTACCGGCGTGATCGGCGGTATGCTGTTCGCCACCCTGCTCGGCCTGCTGATGATCCCGGTCTTCTTCGTGGTCGTGCGGCGCATGCTCGGCGACAAGCTGGACGAGCCGTCGAAGGAATTCCTCAGCCGCCAGCGTGAGGGCGAAGCAGCGCATCGTCCGGATCGCTGATCCACCCTGCGCTGCAACGAAAAGGCCCCGGAGCGATCCGGGGCCTTTTTTGTTTATCGCGGGGGGGATGCCAGAGCAGATCAGCGCAGCAGCGCGACCGCCACGCACACCGCCAGCAGAACCAGCGCGGCCCATTGCATGGGTACGAAGAAGAAGTGGTGGGGCGCAGTTTCCCCTTTCTGCCGGGGAGTACGGTTGAGCCACAAGCCCAGCAGCACGTTCACGGTTGCACCAATGCCTGCCCCCAGCAGCACCTGGGGCAGCGGGATGTTGCCCCGGGGGCCATCGTGCGGGAAGAGGTAAGCCAGCAGCAGGATCGCTGCGATCGGCGTCACCAGTGTCAGGATTCCCCAACCTCGATAGATCATCTCTGCAGAACCTGTAAAAAAGGCCCTGCATTGGAACAGATCGGCATCGCCCGACCAACAGGCCCGTGCATGCAGGGCATGGATCTACCGGCTGCGCCGCTGTTGCAGCGGCGCAGCCGTTTCGACTCAGCGCAGCCCGGTCTCGTTGCGGGCGATCACCAGGCGCTGGATCTCCGAGGTGCCCTCGTAGATCTCGGTGATCTTGGCATCGCGGAAGTAGCGCTCCAGCGGCATTTCCTTGGAGTAGCCCATGCCACCATGGATCTGCACGGCCTGGTGGGTGATCCACATCGCCGCTTCGGACGCCGTCAGCTTGGCGATGGCCGCTTCATTGCTGAAACGCTTGCCCTGGCCCTTCACCCATGCCGCGCGCAGCGTCAGCAGCAGGGCTGCGTCCAGCTTGCACTTCATGTCGGCGATCTTGGCCTGGGTCATCTGGAAAGTACCGATCGGCGCGCCAAACGCCTTGCGCTCCTTCACATACTCCAGCGTCGCTTCATAAGCGGCACGGGCGATGCCGATGGCCTGCGATGCGATGCCGATGCGCCCGGCATCGAGCACGCCCATGGCGATCTTGAAGCCCTCGCCCTCCTGGCCCAGCACCTCTTCCGGCTGGGCGACGTAATCGTTGAATTCGATCTCGCAGGTCGCCGAGGCACGGATGCCCAGCTTCGGCTCGGTCTTGCCACGGCCGAAGCCGGCCTTTTCGGTGTCGACCAGGAAAGCCGTGATGCCACGCGCGCCCTTGTCCGGCTCGCTCATCGCGAACAACACGATGTACCGGGCCACCGGGCCGGAGGTGATCCAGCTCTTCTTGCCATTGATGACGTAGGTGCCGTCGGCCTGCTTGACCGCGCGGCAACGCATGGCGGTCGCATCCGAACCGGACTGCGGCTCGGTCAGGGCGAATGCACCGATGGCCTCGCCCTCCGCGATGGCGCGCACGTACTTCTGCTTCTGCTCCTCGCTGCCGTGGGTCAGGATGCCGTTGCAGAACAGCGAATTGTTGACCGACATGATGGTCGAATGGGCCGCGTCGCCGGCGGCGACCTCCACCATCGCCAGCACATACGCGATCGGGTCCATGCCGGCACCGCCGTATTCGGTCGGTACCTCGATGCCCATCAGGCCGTTCTCGCCCAGCAGGCGGATGTTCTCCAGCGGGAACTCGCCGGTACGGTCATGGCGCTCCGCGCTCGGGGCGATCTTCTCCTGCGCGATGCGCCGCGCCACGTCCTGCAGCATCAACTGCTCTTCAGTAAAGCTGAAATCCACAACACCCTCCCGGGTACATGAGGTTATGGCCGCGCAGCGCGCGCCCAGGTGTGCCGATTGTACCGGGGCCCGGGGAGTTTCCATACGCCACCGACTTGACCACGGCGGCCGATCCAGCGAATATATCTCTATATCGCGATAGGTAGATATTCATGGATCTGGAAGACTGGTCAACCCGCCTGAAGGTGTTCGCCGATGCGACGCGGGTGCGCCTGCTGGCGCTGCTGGAGCAGGAAGAGCTGACCGTGGCCGAGCTTTCGGCGATCACCCGGCTGGCCCAGCCGCGCGTGTCCACTCACCTGGCGCGCCTGAAGGAAGCGGGCCTGGTCCGCGACCGCCGCGCCGGCGTGTCGGCCTACTACCGCTTCGACGAAGCGCAGCTGGATCCGGCGCAGCGCGCATTGTGGCATGCCTTGAGCAACGGAAGCGACGATCCACTGCTGCGACAGGACGCTGAACGGGTCGCCGCCGTGCTGGCCAGCCGCGCCGCGGACCAGAACTGGGCCGACAGCGTGGCCGGCGACATGGAACGTCACTATTCTCCGGGCCGCACCTGGGAGGCGCTGGCGCGTACCGCCCTGCCCCTGCTGGAAACCGGCGACGTGCTCGATATCGCGTCCGGCGACGGCGTGCTGGCCGAACTGGTGGCACCGCATGCCAAGCGCTACATCTGCATCGACACCAGCGCGCGCGTGGTGGCCGCTGCCAGTGAACGCCTGCGCCGCCTGCCCAATGTGGAAGTGCGCGAGGGTGACATGCATGCCCTGCCCTTCAAGGACCGCAGCTTCGACCTGGTGGTGCTGATGCACGCACTGACCTATGCCAGCAAGCCGGCGCAGGCCGTCACCGAAGCCGCGCGCGTGCTGCGCCCGGGCGGCCGCCTGCTGCTGTGCAGCCTGGCGCGCCACGAACACAAGGCAGCGGTGGAAGCCTATGGTCACGTCAACCTGGGCTTCAGCGACAAGGAACTGAAGAAGTTCGTCGACAAGGCCGGCCTGCAGGTTTCCAGCCTGGAGACGGTCACCCGCGAGAAGCGGCCGCCGCACTTCGAAGTGATCTCGCTGATCGCCAACAAGCCCTGAGTCCGGAATCATCATGCCCGTCCTGCCCTGGTTGCACCCCGAACGTGCCAATGCCCTGCTGGGCGCGCTGCGCGAGCGGATCCTGATCATCGACGGAGCGATGGGCACGATGATCCAGCGCCATGGCCTGCAGGAAGGCGACTACCGCGGTGAGCGTTTCGCCGATGGCTACGATCACCTGCACGGGCCGGGCTGCGACCACGCCGCGCCGCAGGGCCACGATCTGAAGGGCAACAACGACCTGTTGCTGCTCACCCGGCCGCAGGTCATCGCCGACATCCACACCGCCTACCTGGAAGCCGGCGCGGACCTGGTGGAAACCAATACCTTCAACGCCACCTCGGTCAGCCAGGCCGACTACCACCTCGAGCATCTGGTGTACGAACTGAACAAGGCCGGCGCCGCCGTGGCCCGCGCCTGCTGCGATGCCGTTGAAGCCACCACGCCCGGCAAGCCGCGCTTCGTGATCGGCGTGCTTGGCCCCACCAGCCGCACCGCATCGATCAGTCCCGACGTCAACGATCCGGGCTTCCGCAACACCAGTTTCGATGAGCTGCGCGACACCTACCGCGAAGCCATCGATGGCCTGATCGACGGCGGCGCGGACACCCTCATGGTCGAAACCATCTTCGACACGCTCAACGCCAAGGCGGCGCTGTATGCGGTGGAGGAAGCCTTCGATGCGCGCGGTGCGCGCCTGCCGGTGATGATCTCCGGCACGATCACCGATGCCTCCGGCCGCACCCTGTCCGGCCAGACCGCCGAAGCCTTCCACGCCTCGCTGGCACACGCGCGGCCCCTGTCGATCGGCCTGAACTGCGCGCTGGGTGCCGATGCGATGCGCCCGCATGTCGAAACGCTGTCGCAGGTTGCCGACTGCCATGTCAGCGCGCATCCCAATGCCGGCCTGCCCAATGCCTTCGGCGAGTATGACGAGACCCCCGAAGAAATGGCGGCGACCCTGCGCGGTTTCGCCCGCGATGGCCTGCTCAACCTGGTCGGCGGCTGCTGCGGGTCCACCCCCGACCACATCCGTGCCATCGCCCAGGCGGTGGCCGGCCTGCCACCGCGTGTCCTGCCGGACCGCCAGGACCAGGCGGCATGAACGTCGCCGCCACCGTTCCGCACTTCCCGCCCTGCCGTTGCTGAGCCACTGCCTGCCATGACGCCTGTCCGCCCCACCCGCCTGTCCGGCCTGGAACCGCTGGTCATCACCCCGGACCTGCTGTTCGTCAACGTCGGCGAGCGCACCAACGTCACCGGCAGCGCGCAGTTCCGCAAGCTGATCAAGGAAGGCCGCTACGAGGAGGCCGTGGACGTGGCCCGGCAACAAGTGGCCAGTGGCGCGCAGATCCTCGACGTCAACATGGACGAGGGCCTGATCGACTCCGAGGCGGCGATGACCCGCTACCTCAACCTGATCATGTCCGAGCCCGACATCGCCCGCATTCCGGTGATGGTCGACTCGTCCAAATGGAGCGTGATCGAAGCCGGCCTGAAATGCCTGCAGGGCAAGAGCGTGGTCAATTCGATCTCGCTGAAGGAAGGCGAGGCCCTGTTCCGCGAACACGCGCGCAAGGTGCTGCGTTACGGCGCGGCAGCGGTGGTGATGGCGTTCGACGAAAGCGGCCAGGCCGACACCTGTGCGCGCAAGGTCGAGATCTGTACGCGCGCCTACCGCATTCTGGTCGATGAGATCGGCTTCCCGCCACAGGACATCATCTTCGACCCGAACATCTTCGCTGTCGCCACCGGCATCGAGGAGCACGACAACTACGCGGTGGACTTCATCGAAGCCACGCGCATCATCAAGCAGACCCTGCCGCACTGCCACGTCTCCGGCGGCGTTTCCAACGTGTCGTTCTCGTTCCGTGGCAACGAAACGGTGCGCCAGGCGATCCATTCGGTCTTCCTGTACCACGCCATCGCCGCCGGCATGGACATGGGCATCGTCAACGCCGGTGCCATGCCGATCTATGACGAACTGGAGCCGGACCTGCGCGAGCGCGTGGAGGACGTGATCCTCAACCGCCGCCCCGACGCCACCGAGCGCCTGCTGGAGATTGCCGAACGCTACAAGGGCAGCAAGGGCAAGGTGAAAAGCGAAGACATGGCCTGGCGCGCCAAGCCGGTCGAGCAGCGTCTGGCCCACGCCCTGGTGCACGGGCTGGATGCGTTCGTGGAAGAGGACACCGAACTGGCACGGCAGGCCTCCAGCCGTCCACTGGACGTGATCGAAGGGCCGTTGATGGATGGCATGAACGTCGTCGGCGACCTGTTCGGTGCCGGCAAGATGTTCCTGCCGCAGGTGGTGAAGTCGGCCCGCGTGATGAAAAAGGCGGTGGCCTACCTGCTGCCCTATATCGAGGCGGAGAAGGCCCGCAGCGGTGACACCGCCAAGAGCAACGGCCGCATCATCATGGCCACCGTGAAAGGCGATGTGCACGACATCGGCAAGAACATCGTCGGCGTGGTCCTTGCCTGCAACAACTTCGAGGTGGTCGATCTGGGCGTGATGGTGCCGGCGCAGAAGATTCTCGATGCGGCCCGCGAGCACAAGGCCGACCTGATCGGCCTGTCCGGGCTGATCACGCCGTCACTGGAGGAAATGAGCCATGTCGCCCGCGAGATGCAGCGCCAGGGATTCGACCTGCCATTGCTGATCGGCGGTGCCACCACCTCGCGCGCGCACACGGCGTTGAAGATCGACCCGCACTACCATGCCCCTACGGTGTGGGTGAAAGATGCCTCGCGCGCGGTGGGCGTGGCCCAGTCGCTGATCTCGCGCGACCTGCGCGCGGGCTTCGTTGCTGCCAATGAAGCCGACTACGCCGAGATCCGCGCCCGTCACCGCAACCGTGGCGATGCCAAGCGGCTGGTCTCGCTGGAGCACGCGCGCGGCCAGAAATTCCAGGGCGGCTGGGACAGTTATGTGCCCCCGGTTCCGAACCAGCCCGGCCTGCATGTGTTCGATGACTATCCCCTGTCGGAACTGGTCGATTACATCGACTGGACGCCGTTCTTCCAGGCCTGGGAACTGGCTGGCAAGTTTCCGGCCATCCTCACTGACGAGATCGTCGGCACCCAGGCCAGCGAGCTGTACCGCGACGCCCGGGCGATGCTGGCGCGCATCGTCGCGGAGAAGTGGCTGACCGCCAAGGCAGTGTTCGGCCTGTGGCCGGCCAACAGTGTCGGTGACGATGTCCGCGTGCAGCACCCACAGGGCGAGACCACCCTGCACTTCCTGCGCCAGCAGGTCGACAAGCCGGCCGAGCGCCCCGACTTCTGCCTGGCCGATTTCATCGCACCGGCCGACAGCGGGCGACAGGACTGGATCGGTGCGTTCGCGGTCACCGCCGGTATCGGCATCGATGCCCATGTCGCGCGCTTTGAAGCCGAGCACGACGATTACAACGCGATCCTGCTCAAGGCCCTGGCCGACCGCTTCGCCGAAGCACTGGCCGAACGCCTGCACCAGCGGGTGCGCACCGAGTTCTGGGGCTATGACCGCACCGAAGCGCTGGACAACGATGCGCTGATCGACGAGAAGTATCGCGGCATCCGGCCCGCCCCCGGCTATCCAGCGTGCCCGGAGCACAGCGAGAAGCGCCGCCTGTTCGATCTGCTGCAGGCGGAAGCCAACGCGGGCATGACGCTGACCGAGAGCTTCGCGATGCTGCCCACCGCGGCCGTCTCCGGCTACTACTTCAGCCATCCACAGAGCCAGTACTTCGTGGTCGGCCGCCTCAGCCGCGAACAGGTGGGCGACTACGCGCGGCGCAAGGGCGTGGATCGCGCCCAGGCCGAGCGCTGGCTCGCATCCAACCTCGACTACGATCCCGAATAGACCGCGCAGAAACAGCAACGCCGGGCATTGCCCGGCGTTTCCGATCACTGCGGTGCAGGCTTACCAGACCAGGTCATCCGGCACCTGGTACTGCGGATCGGCGTAGGGATCGTCCTCGGCCGGGGCATCCGGATCGACCTTCAGCGCCACCGAGGCCGCGAACACGGCTTCGGCCTGGTTCAGCACCTCGGCGGTGACCAGCAGATAGCGGCCATTGAGCTGCACCACGCCCAGCTCGCCGGCATTGAGCGCGGTCAGCTGTGCCGCGGTGACATAGATCCGCTTGATCTTGCCGCCATACGGGAAGTGCCGCGCGATGTCGGCCGCCTCGTCATTCAGGCCCTTGTCCTTCAGCAGTTCTTCCAGCTTCGCCTTCGCCTCGCGGCGCTGGCGCGCTTCCTCCTGCTTCAGGCGCTCGGCTTCGATGCGCTCTTCCTTCTCCTTCTGGGCACGGATGGCATAGGCCTTGGCCAGATCCATCTCCTCGGCACTGCGCGGCCTGCGCGGGCCCTGTCCACGGTGCTGCCCCGGCTTGCCCGGCGCACCACCGGGACCGCGACGCTCACCGGGCGTGTGCTCGCCCTTGCCTGCGCCCTGTGGCTTTCCATTGCCGTTGCCGCCCTTGCCCTGCGGGCGGCCATCACGGCGGGGGCCATCATTCTTGCGCTCGGGCTTGGGCGCGGGCTTGAAGCCCAGGCCCAGCAACTGGTCGCGGAGGGTATCGCTCATAGATAAGGGTATGGATCAGTAGTGCGGCGGCGGCGGTTCGCTCGCCGGATCGGAGGAATTCAGTGCGTTGCGGACCTTGCCCAGGTCTTCCAGCAGCACGCGCAGCACATCGGCGTTGCGGGTGCCCTGCATCCGGGCATCGGCCAGTGCGTCGCTCAGTTCGGCCAGCGCGTGTTCCTGGAAGGACACACGCATCTCCAGCTCGACCAGGCGCGCTTCCAGCGCCTGCTCGCGTTCGGTCGGCAGCTCAGACATGCAGTGAACGCCCCCGGCCGATGCCGTAGTACGCCAGGCCCGCCGCTTCGACCTCGGCGGGGTCGTACAGGTTGCGGCCGTCGAACACGACCGCGTCCTTCAGCCGTTCGCGCAGCATCGAAAAATCAGGGCTGCGGAACTGCTTCCATTCGGTCACCACGATCAACGCATCGGCGCCCTGCAGCGCGTCATCGGCGCTGTCACAGAACACCAGATCATCGCGCTCACCGAAGATGCGCTGCGCTTCGTGCATGGCTTCGGGGTCGAACGCACGTACGGTCGCCCCACCCTCCCACAGCTGCGCCAGCAGGCGGCGGCTGGAGGCCTCGCGCATGTCGTCGGTATTCGGCTTGAAGGCCAGCCCCCACACGGCGAACGTCCTGCCGCGCACGCCCTCGTCCTCGCCCTTGTCGTAGTGGCGCTGGACCAGGGCGAACAGGTGGCCCTTCTGCGCATCGTTGACCGCTTCCACCGCGTTCAGCAGCTTCGGCTCCAGGCCGCTCTGCTGGGCGGTGCGGGCCAGCGCCTGCACATCCTTGGGGAAACACGAGCCACCGTAACCGGCGCCCGGATAGATGAAATGCCAGCCGATGCGCGGGTCCGAGCCGATCCCCTGGCGGACCTGCTCGACGTCGGCGCCGACACGCTCGGCAATGTTGGCAATCTCGTTCATGAACGAAATCTTGGTCGCCAGCATCGCGTTGGCGGCGTACTTGGTCAGCTCGGCCGAGCGTACGTCCATCTCCACCACGCGGTCGTGGTTGCGGTTGAACGGTGCATACAGGCGACGCATCACCGCCACCGACTCGTCGCTGGTGGCACCGATGATGATGCGGTCCGGTCGCATGCAGTCGGCGACCGCGTCGCCTTCCTTCAGGAACTCCGGGTTGGAGACCACATCGAAGGCGATGTCGGCGCCGCGCGCCGCGAGTTCGTCGGTGATCGCTGCACGGACCTTGTCGGCGGTGCCGACCGGCACCGTCGACTTGTTGACCACCACGGTCGGCACGCTCATGTGCCGGCCGATGGTGCGGGCCACGGCCAGCACGTACTGCAGGTCGGCGCTGCCATCCTCGTCCGGCGGCGTCCCCACGGCGATGAACACCACCTGGCCATGCGCGATCGCCGCGGCCGCATCAGTGGTGAACGCCAGCCGCGCCGCAGCGTGGTTGGCCTTCACCATCGGCTCCAGGCCCGGCTCATAGATCGGGATGATGCCCTGGTTCAGGCCATCGACCTTGCCCTGGTCGATATCGACGCAGATCACCTGGTGGCCGACATCGGCCAGGCAGGTGCCCGTCACCAGGCCGACGTAACCGGTACCGAAAATCGCAACGCGCATGTCCGTGCAGGCTCCGTGGTGGCTTACGGCAGGACGCCCAGCAGTTCGACGTCGAAGGTCAGCGTGGCGTTCGGACCGATCGGGCCGCCCGGGGTGCCGTTCTCACCGTAGGCCAGCTCGCCCGGGATCCAGAAGCGGTACTTGGAGCCGACCGGCATCAGCGCGACGCCTTCAGTCCAGCCCTTGATCACCTGGTCCAGGCCGAACTCGGCCGGGCCACGGCTGGCGGAGCTGTCAAAGACGGTGCCGTCGAGCAGCTTGCCTTCGTAGTTCACGCGCACCTTGCTGGTCGGCAGCGGACGCTCGCCGCTGCCCGGGCGGATCACCTGGTACTGCAGCCCCGAGGCCGTGGTCACCACGCCCGGCTGGGTCTTGTTCTTGGCCAGGAATGCATTGCCTTCCTGACGGTTGGTCTGTGCAGCCTGGGCGGCCTTGGCCTGCATTTCGGCCTGCTTGGTGCCCATGAACGCCTGGATGGTGGCCGTGGCGTCAGCCTCGGTCATCTTCGGCTGGCCCTTGCTCAGACCAGTGCTGATTGCGTCAAACAGCGACGCAACGTCAATGTCGTCCTTCAGCTGTGCCAGCGACGGACCCACCGAGTAGGAACCGATCATCTGTGCGACCTTCACCCGATCGACCTTCGGCGGCTGCGAGCCCGGCGCAACGCCCGGCACCTGCTGGCCGCTGCGGGCCATCACGACCTGGCGCAGGGCGGCATCGGTGGCCTTGGCCTGCTCCTGGGTGATCTGCGGCTGCAGGCCTTCGAACGAACGCTCCACGGCCGTGCGCAGGGCAGCGACGTCGATTTCATCGGCGATCGGGGTGAACGACTTGGCGACATCCAGGCCGATGGCGTAACCGAGCTTCTGCTTGGGGGAATTCAAGGTTGCGGTCTCCTTGGCGGCTGCGGGGGCCGCCGGTTGTTGCGACAGAGCGACACCCGAAGTGCCCATCGCCAGAATCAGAACCGACGCCGCTGCGCCGCGCATTCCCATCTTCATTCGCTGCATTCCTGGAAGTGACTGGGCGCCGACGTCGGCGCGAAAAGAAGCATTGTCGCACGCATGCCGTCGATGTCGAGGCATCCGTGCCGGATATCAACGCGTGGCGGCGGGCGCGGCCAGTGCCTTGTCGATGGCCGCGATCAGCTGCGGATCATCCGGCGTGACCTTGCTGGCGAACTGGGCGATGACCCTGCCGTCGCGGCCGACCAGGTACTTGTGGAAGTTCCAGCCCGGCGCCACGCCGGTTGCCGCGGTCAGGCGCTGGTACAGCGGGGTGGCCTGCGCGCCGACCACGTGGACCTTCTCGAACATCGGGAACTTCACGCCATAGGTCAGCGTGCAGAATTCCTGGATCTGCGCTTCGTCACCGGGTTCCTGGCCCTTGAAATCGTTGGACGGGAAGCCGAGGACCGCGAACCCGCGGCGTGCATAGCGCTGCTGCAGCGCTTCCAGGCCTTCGTACTGCGGCGTGTACCCGCACTTGCTGGCGGTATTGACCACCAGCAGCACCTGGCCGTGATAGCGCTGCTGCAGGTTGATCTGCTGCTTGCCGGCCAGGGGCCGGTAGTCCACATCCAGCAGATCGGCGGCCAGGGTGAGGCCGGGAAGGGCCAGCCCGGCCAGCAGGGTCAGCAGGGAAAGACCGCGCAGGCGGCGCGGGAAGACGGTCGGCAGGGGCATCGGAGCGGTCCGCGGTGGCCATTCACAGGGCCCGGCCGGTGGCGGCCGGGAATCGGCCGAACTATAGCACCGGCCCCGGGGGCACCCGGCCGCGCGACCGCCCCGGCGCTTTGCGCGGATTGGCGGCAACGCAGCCGGGGCCAGAAGCTGGCCGGTGCTTGACATAGCATGGACGCAGCTGAATGGAAGCGACGCGACGGCCTGCGCCCGCCGGGCATCATTCCGCATTCAAATCAATGGCTTGCAGAATTGCGTCTGTGCCATGACACCCCCTGCCATCAGTTGGGTCATGTCGGGGGTTGCACGTCGGCGTGCCGGTGTTATAGTTGCATACAACACCAGTCACCTGAGACAGGGGGTATGCCATGAACACCCGGATGCATCGCAACGTCACCGCTCCCGCGATCACCGCCGTTTCGACCCTGCTGGTGATGGCGTGGCTGGCCTCGCCACGCGCGCCCACCGCCCCCTCTCTGTCCGATACCCCGCAGGACGCGCCCACTCCCACGGCCGGGACGCCGGAAGCTTCACCCTCCCCCCCGCGTCGGCTGCACAGCTCCCTGTCCATGCCGTATTTCTCGTTCGCACAGCCGCTGACCCCACGGAGCTGACCATGAGCGACATCCAGTGGAGCGACGGCGCTCCCATCTACCGCCAGCTGAAGGAGCGCGTGATCGCCATGATGCTCGACGGAATCCTCAAGCCGGGCGATGCCCTGCCTTCGGTGCGCCAGGTGGCCGCCGACTACCAGCTCAACCCCATCACCGTTTCGCGCGCCTACCAGGAACTGGCTGACGAAGGCCTGGTCGAGAAGCGCCGGGGCCTGGGCATGTTCATGACCGAGCAGGCGGCCACGCAGCTGCGCAGCAGCGAGCGCGAGCGCTTCCTCAATGAAGAATGGCCGGCCGTCCTGGAGCGCATCCAGCGCCTGGGGCTGAGCCTCGACGAATTGCTGACCCAGGGGAAAGTCTGATGAATGCCAGCCTCACCAGTACCGCTGCAAGCGACGCGGTCATCACCGCCCGCGGCCTGCGCAAGGCCTACAAGAGCACGGTCGCGCTCGACAATGCCAGCTTCACCATCCCGGCGGGCCGGATCATCGGCCTGATCGGACCCAACGGTGCCGGCAAGACCACCGCGTTGAAGGCCATCCTCGGCCTGACCACGGTGGAAGGCGACCTCAGCGTGCTCGGCCGCGACCCGCGCCTTCATCGGGATGAGCTGATGAAGGACATCTGCTTCATCGCCGACGTCGCGGTGCTGCCCCGCTGGCTGAAGGTGCGCGAGGCCATCGACTTCGTCGCCGGCGTGCATCCACGCTTCGATCGCGCCCGCTGCGAGCGCTTCCTGGCCAACACCAAGCTGCAGCCGAAGCAGCGCGTGCGCGAACTGTCCAAAGGCATGATCGTGCAGCTGCACCTGGCCCTGGTGATGGCCATCGACGCCCGCGTGCTGGTGCTCGACGAGCCGACCCTGGGCCTGGACATCCTGTACCGCAAGGAGTTCTACCAGCGCCTGCTGGAGGACTACTTCGACGAGCAGAAGACGATCATCGTCACCACCCACCAGGTCGAAGAGATCGAGCACATCCTCAGCGACGTCATGTTCATCCGCGACGGCCGCATCGTGCTCGACGCAGAGATGGACGATGTCGGCCAACGCTACACCGAGCTGCTGGTCAACGCCGAGCAGCTCGATACCGCGCGTGCGCTCAAGCCGATCGACGAGCGCGCCCTGGCTTTCGGCAAGACCGTGCTGCTGTATGACGGCGTGCCGCGTGACCAGCTCACCTCCCTTGGCGAGACCCGCAGCCCGGGCCTGGCTGATCTGTTCGTCGCTGTCATGAAGGGGACCTACGCATGAACGCCGTCAATCATCCCGTCGGCCCCGCCGGCACGCTGCGCTGGCTGCTCAAGCGTGAATACTGGGAGAACCGTGGTGGGTTCCTCTATGCGCCGGTGATCGCCGGCGTGGTGTCGCTGCTGATGAGCGGTGTGGGCATCGCCTTCGGCCTGTTCGCCCTGCATCGGGCTGCGCGCGACGGCAATCTGCACATCGATGGCGAGGACGTGAACATCAACGGCCTGGACCTGGCGCTGCTGACCCGCAACATCAGTGCCAAGGACATGGCCGACCTGGGCAACGGCCTCGACCTGACCCTGGTGCTGAGTTCGGCCTGGCCGTTCCTGGTGCTGGCGTTCGTGATGTTCTTCTACTGCCTTGGCGCGCTGTATGACGACCGCCGCGACCGCAGCATCCTGTTCTGGAAATCACTGCCACTGTCCGATACCCAGACCGTGCTTTCCAAGGTGATCAGCGCGCTGGTGATCGCCCCGCTGATCGCAGTGGTCGCGGGCATCCTGACCATGTTCGGCTTCCTCGCCATCATCAGCCTGGTGGCCGCGCTGCACGGTGGCAGCCCGATGAACCTGATCTGGGGACCGGCCAGCCCGCTGACCCTGGCCGCCGGCCACCTGTCCTGGATTCCGGTCTACGTCCTGTGGGCGCTGCCTACCGCCGGCTGGCTGCTGCTGTGCTCGGCCTGGGCCAAGTCCAAGCCGTTCCTGTGGGCGGTGATGCTGCCGCTCTTCGCCGGGATCATCGTCTCCACCACCAAGGTCATGACCCTGTTCGGGCTCACCAGCGGCTGGTTCTGGCAGAACGTCGTCGGTCGCCTGCTGCTCAGTGGCGTGCCCGGCATGGACCTGATCTACCGCACCGGCCTGCAGGACTCGCGTGCGGACCTGGAATCGGTCACCGCGCTGATGGGCCCGGTCGCGCAGCTGAAGTCGCTGGCGATGCCGGGACTGTGGATCGGCGCTGCGTTCGGCGCGCTTTTCATCTTCCTTGCCATCCGCCTGCGCCGCCGCGCCGGCGAAATCTGACCCCTTACCGGAGCCACCACCCATGCGTTCCCTGCTCGCCTGTACCGCGTTGTTGCTGATGCCGCTGTCGGCCCTGGCCGCCGATGCACCCAACTGCAAGTTCACCGCTGCACGCACGTTGAAGCTGGACGCGGCCGGTGCCAAGGCGGTGGTGTTCGAGGTGAACCAGTTCGATCTGAAGGTGACCGCCCGCAGTGGAGGCGGTCAGCTCGACGGCCGTGCCTGCGCGTCCAGCCAGGATCTGCTGGACCAGCTGGTGCTGGACCAGCGCCGGGAAGGCGACAAGCTGGTGGTCAGCCTGCGCCGCGCAAGCCGTGCCGGCCTGAACCTGGGCAACTTCTACGCCTGGCTGGACATCCGCGGCAGCGTGCCGGACAACCTGCCGCTGCAGTTCAAGGTCGGCTCCGGCGATGCCAGCATCGACAACGCGCAGTCACTGAGTGTGGATGTCGGCTCCGGCGACGCCGTTGCGCGCGGCACCCGCGGCACCATCCATGCCTCCGTCGGCTCCGGCGACCTGGAGATCGACGGTGGCAGCGCACTGAACCTGCTGTCGCTCGGCTCGGGTGACGTCAAGGCGCGCAACATCGGGGGCGACGCGATCGTCGGCACGGTCGGCTCCGGCGACCTCACGATCAGCGACGTGCGTGGCAACGCACGCCTGGACACGGTCGGATCGGGCGACGTCGACTTCAAGCGCGTGCAGGGCAGCGTCCAGATCGGCGTGGTGGGCTCGGGGGGCATCGACCTGGGTGACATCGGCGGCGATGTGCACGTGCGCAGCCATGGCTCCGGCGACGTCGACGTCGATGGCGTGCGCGGCAACCTGACCGTCGATCACAGCGGCAGCGGCGACGTCGTGCACCGCAACGTCAGCGGCAGGGTCACCCTGCCCCGCAACAAGTAAATCCCAACCCACCGATTCGAGGGGAATGCCATGAACCTGATGCGCCTGCTGCCTGCCACCCTGCTGTGCCTGCCGCTGATCGCCTGCGGTGGCACGTCTTCCGCGCCCGACACCAGTGTCGGCAAGAGCGTCGCCGAAACCTCCAGCGGCGTTGGCAGAAAAGTCCAGGAAGCCATGGATGAGGCCCGCAGGGAGATCACTGAGGGCAACATCAAGATCTCCGCCGACAATCAGCCGCGCGCGGAGATCACGCCGGATGGACATCTGCTGATCGGCGGCAAGGATGTGCCGACCAACGACGCGCAGCGCCGCCAGCTGCTGGAGTACCGCGGTCACGTGGTCGCCATCGCGACGGACGGGATGAATGTCGGCCTGGCCGGTGCCAAGCTCGGTGCCAGCGCTGCCGGTGAAGCGCTCAAGGGTATCTTCAGCGGTGACAGCGAAGGCGTGGAGAAGCGGATCAACGCCGAGGCCGCCAAGATCGAAGCGCAGGCCAAGCGCATCTGCGACCGCCTGCCGGCGATGCTGGCCAGCCAGCAGGCGCTTGCCCGCGAACTGCCGGCCTTCAAGCCCTACGCCAGCATGGACCAGAGCGACGTCGACGACTGCGGGAAGGACAGCTCGGTCACCTTCTCCAACTGAGACACTTCAGCGCAGCCGGCCGGCAGCGGGTCCCCGCTCCCGCCACCGGGCTTACAATGGGCACCCCGGATGCCCCCGATCGAATCGTCATGAAGAAGCTGTTTCTGCTGCTGGCTGCCCTGTTCTGCCTGGGCCTGGCCGGCTGCGACCAGGATTACCGCAACCACCGCGCAGAGCGTGGCAAGCCCAAGATCTCCGTCAGCGAAGGCATGGTGACCGTGCGCCGTCCACCGGCACCGAACATCATCATCCTGGCCGACGGCACGATGAAGATGGACGAGATCCAGATTCCGCTGGACGATGCGCAGAAACAGATGCTGCAGACGATGTTCGGCAAGCTGCAGGTACTGCGCCAGAACACGCTGGTGGCCGCCCCGGCCGATCCGAACATGCAGCCGGTGAAGATCCAGCCGCCGGAGGGCATGGACGTCATTCCAGGCGACCTGATCCAGCGCATCCCCGAGTTCAAGGACTACACCGAGACCTTCGGCAACATCGTCGCCGACCGTCGCTGAACGCAAACGCCGCCCGAGGGCGGCGTTTCTCATTGGCCCGGCAAGCCTGCTCGGCAGATCAACCGCCGCCACCGCCTCCCGCATGGATGCCGCCAGCGGTCAGCGCCGTCGGATCCAGCAGGCGCCGCAGTTCCGCTTCGCCCAGGCCGCTGTCCTCCAGCGCCACCTCCAGCACCGGCCGCTGTTCCTTGTAGGCGCGCTTGGCGATTGCCGCGGCCTTCTCATAGCCGATGATCGGGTTCAGCGCAGTAACCAGGATCGGGTTGCGCGCCAGCGCCTCCGCCACGCGATCCTCGCGCACCTTCAGGCCTGCGATGGCGCTGTCGGCCAGCAGCGTCGACACGTTGGCCAGCAGGCCGATGCCTTCGAGCAGGTTCACCGCGATCAGCGGCAGGGTCACATTGAGCTGGAAATTGCCGGTCTGCCCGGCCACCGTGATCGCCGTGTGGTGACCGATCACCTGCGCGCAGGCCATCACCGTCGCCTCCGGAATCACCGGATTGACCTTGCCCGGCATGATCGAGCTGCCCGGCTGCAGGGCCGGCAGTTCGATCTCGCCCAGCCCCGCCAGCGGCCCGGCATTCATCCAGCGCAGATCGTTGGCGATCTTGATCAGCGCCACCGCCAGCGCATTGAGCTGGCCGGACAGCTCCACCGCATCGTCCTGCGCGGCCAGGCCTTCAAACTTGTTGTCGGCACTGTCGAACTTGAAACCCGAGTGCTGCTTGAGGGCCTTGGCCACCTGAGCGCCGAAACGCGGATCGGCATTGATGCCGGTACCGATGGCGGTGCCGCCCAGGGGCAGCCGGCGGACGCGCTTGAGGCTGTCCTCGATGCGCGCCTGTGCCGATGCCAGCTGTGCCGACCAGGCGCCGAACTCCTGCTCGAAGGTCAGCGGCATGGCGTCCATCAGGTGGGTACGGCCGGTCTTGACCACCTTGCGCAGGCTGCGGCCCTTCCTGTCGATGGTCCTGCGCAGATGCGCCAGCGCGGGCAGCAGCTGTTCGTGCGCCGCCAGCACCGCCGAGACGCGCAGCGCGGTCGGGATCACGTCATTGGAGCTCTGCCCCTGGTTGACGTGGTCGTTGGGATGGACCGTGGTCTTGCCGGCCTTGCCGGCGCGGTTGGCCAGGGTCGCGATGACCTCGTTGGCATTCATGTTCGAGGACGTACCCGAACCGGTCTGGTAGACATCGATGGGGAAATGCGCGTCCCAGTCGCCCGCCGCCACTTCCGCGGCGGCGGCCTGGATCGCCTTGGCCACGTTCCTGGGCAGGTGGCCCAGTTCGGCGTTGACGCCGGCAGCGGCGCCCTTGACCAGACCCAGCGCACGGATGAACCCGCGCGGCATGCGCTGGCCGGACACCGGGAAATTCTGCACGGCGCGCTGGGTCTGCGCGCCCCACAGGGCGTCGGCAGGCACCTGCAGCTCGCCCATGCTGTCGTGTTCGATCCGGAACGCCCGGGAGGCACCCTTGCTTGCAGCTTTGCTCATTGCATCGACTCCGCACTACTTCAGTTGGGGAAAGGGAAGCGGCGGCTGGCAGGGTGTCGCTTCCCGGGCTGGCGGCGGCAATCACGATACTCTCTTGCCCGTTGCATGGCATGACGGAAGCGGGCCGGATCGTTTCATCTGCGGCACCGTTGCCCATCGGGAGCGGCGGGCCCGGCCGGGCGAGGACAGCGCGCAGCCTCCCTGCGCCCGGCGTGGCCCGGTGCTGCCAAGCATGCGAAGGCCACGCGTCGTAGAATATCGGCCCCGCCGCTCGCTCCCGCCCTGCCGACATGTCCGATTCCGCCCTGCTCGCCCTGTCCCCGCTCGATGGCCGCTACGCCGGCAAGGTCGATGCCCTGCGCCCGATCTTCTCCGAGTACGGCCTGATCAAGGCCCGCGTCACGGTCGAGGTGGAGTGGCTGCTGGCGCTGGCCGCCGAGCCGGGCATCGTCGAGCTTGCAGCGTTCTCCGAAGCCGCCACCGCCCGTCTGCGCGCGCTGGCCAGCGGTTTCAGCCCCGCCCATGCCGCCCGGGTGAAGGAGATCGAGCGCACCACCAACCATGACGTCAAGGCGGTGGAGTACTTCATCAAGGAGCAGCTGAAGGACGACGCCGAGCTGGCGCCGGCACTGGAGTTCGTGCATTTCGCCTGCACCAGCGAGGACATCAACAACCTCAGCTACGGCCTGATGCTCGAGCAGGCGCGGCGCGAAGTGCTGCTGCCGACGCTCGACGGCATCGCCGCCACCCTGCGTGGCCTGGCCCACGCCCAGGCCGCGCAGCCGATGCTGTCGCGTACGCACGGCCAGACCGCTTCGCCGACCACCCTGGGCAAGGAGCTGGCGAACGTGGTGGCGCGCCTGGAGCGTCAGCGCCGCCAGATCGCCGCGGTCGAGCTGACCGGCAAGATCAACGGTGCGGTCGGCAACTACAACGCGCACGTCGCCAGCTACCCGGACGTGGACTGGCCGGCCTTCGCCGAACGCTTCGTGACCGGGCTGGGCCTGGTGTTCAACCCGTACACCACGCAGATCGAGCCGCACGACAACGTCGCCGAAATCGGCGATGCCGCCCGCCGCGCCAACATCATCCTGATCGACCTGGCCCGCGACATCTGGGGCTACATCTCGCTGGGCTACTTCAAGCAGCGCCTGAAGGAAGGCGAAGTCGGCTCGTCGACCATGCCGCACAAGGTCAACCCGATCGATTTCGAAAATGCCGAAGGCAACTTCGGCATCGCCAACGCGCTGTTCGAGCATTTCAGCGCGAAGCTGCCGATCAGCCGCTGGCAGCGCGACCTGACCGACTCCACCGTGCTGCGGGCGCTGGGTACCGCCTTCGGCCACAGCCAGGTGGCGCTGGACTCGCTGGCCAAGGGACTGGGCAAGCTGGAGGTGAATCCGCAGCGCCTGGACGCCGATCTGGATGCGGCCTGGGAAGTGCTGGCCGAAGCGGTGCAGACGGTGATGCGCCGCCACGGCCTGCCGAACCCGTACGAGCAGCTGAAGGCACTGACCCGCGGCCAGGGCATCACCGCCGAGTCGATGCGGGCGTTCGTACAGGGGCTGGAGCTGCCGGCGGATGCGAAGCAGCGGCTGCTGGAGATGACCCCGGGCAGCTATACCGGTCTGGCCGAGGCGCTAGCGAAGAAGATCTGAGGGGTTTTCTCTGCGGCGGCGGCCGCGGCGCTGCCTGCGGCAGGCAACGGCAACGTCAAAGGCGGCTCTGGGTTTCTGCCGTGTTTGGCGGGGCGGATTGGGTTCGCGGGGGACGCCGTGAACCCATCCCTGGGGGCTTGGCCGCGGCATCCATGC
>NZ_JBRRET010000045.1:0-27723 GCF_056760435.1 Stenotrophomonas sp. STEN008
CCCCCCACACCCCCCCCCCCCCCCCCCCCGCCCCCCCCGCCCCCCCCCGGCCGCTGTGCCCGGCCCGCCCGGCTCCCCCCCCGGCGCTGCCGGTGCATGAACCGGGAGCAACAGCGTGTGCCGCCAGCGGTGCTGTCGACCTGCCGCACACGGGGGCGGGACTACCCTAGCAGCTACCTTTCTCGCAGGAGTTCCCATGCGGGTCTCCCCTCTGTGCAGCGTTGCCGTCGGTATTGCCAGTGCCCTGATCCTGTCGGCCTGCGGTGGCCGCGCCGCCGACAGCACCGTGCTGCGCGAGTCCTTCGATTCCGGCGACACCTTCTCCCGGACGGTCGACAGCCGCCCGGCCGATGCCTGTGAAGCGGCGCGACGGGCCCTGCTCAGCCAGGGCTATGCGATCGCCCGCGTCGATGACGCGCAGGTGGAGGGGAGCAAGAACTTCCAGCCACGCGAGGACGATCACGAGCAACTGGTACTCCGCATCTCCTGCGCGCCGCGTGGCAGCCAGTCGCTGGTGTTCGTCAGCGCGGTGCAGGACCGCTATGCGTTGAAGAAGAGCCCGACCTCGGCCAGCGTGGGCGTGGGCGCGCTGGGTTCGGTATCGCTGCCGTTCGGCAGCAATGACGATTCCCTGGTGAAGGTCGCCAGCAGCACTATCACCGATGCCGACTTCTACCGCCGGTTCTTCCAGCGCCTGCAGCAGTACCTGCCGGCCGCCCCCGGTGAGGCGCCGCCGGTTCCGGAACGGTTGCCCGCTCCCCCCGTATCGGAGCCGGCGGCGGCGACGGATCAGGGTTGAGCGTGCGGCGTGGGCTGATGGTCATGGCCCTGCTGCTGGCTTCGCCGGCAGGCAGCGCGGCGGCGGCCGCGGACTGCACGCAGGGCCTGCTGCAGCGGCTGGGCTGGCGGTTTGAAGTGGCTGCGGTCAGTGCGCCGCAGATCCAGGGTGGCCCGGTGTGCACCCGGGCATCGCTGGCCGAGGCGCAGGCCGCAGGTGATCTGCGTGTGCGATGGCCGCAGACGCTGGATGGGGCGCAGCGCGAGGCGCTGCTGCAGCAGCTGCTGGAGGATCCTGCCACGGTCTGTGCCTATGCCTTCGAACTGGGCGCGGCGACCCGGCGGGCCGCCACGTCGCTGCAGGGCAACCCGCAGTTCCGCTTCTCCGGCGCACAGCTGGGCTGGATCGGCTTCGGGATGCAGGGCGCACGGGCGCAGGGGTGGCAACGCGTGCGCAGCTTCGGCCGCGGCTACGTTCCCGTGGATGGCAACAGCCGCGCGCTGCAGGCGTTCTACGGCGGTGCGGTGCGTGCCGAATGCGGTGTCGGCCGCCAGGTCGCGCAGCTGGCAACGCAGCGTGAGCTGTATGGCGATGCTGCGTTCGACGCGGAGTTCACCGCAGGCGAACTGTCGATCGGCACCTTCATCGCGCTGCACGGCACCGACAGTGTCCTGCTCGGTGCGCATGCGGGCGACTTCCTTGCCGACGGCAAAGCCGTGCGCACCTCGGCGAGGGGACGTCAGGCCTTCGCGGGCCTGCCCGGCTTCATCGAACACGTGTACGACAAGAGCACGCTGGACGATCTGAGCAACCAGGCCGAGAACTTCGTCGTTGTCGACGTCGGGCCGGATGCAGCACAGGCGCTTGCCCGCCACGGAGGCCTGGCCTGGTACGACCAGCGCAACGCCGAGCTGTGGCAACTGGCGCAGGGGCTGCCGCGGGTGGGGCGGCGCTATTTCGAGCGGCTCCTGTTCGAACGCGACCCCGGACTGCGGGCGCGCCTTCCAGCGCGCTACCACGCCCGCCTGGCACGCATGGACCAGGTGCTGGACGATCCGTTCTACCAGCAGTTCGTGATCTACGTGCATCCGCGCGGTATACGTCCTATCGGCTACCACATCGCCCGGCTGCTCGACCGCAATCCACGAACGCCGTTTTCGATCGACCTGGCGGTGCACAATCTGCATACCACGCTCTACCGGCGTTGGCGCGAGGCGCAGCTGCGCCACTGTGCGTCAACCGGCAGGCCAGGCAGCCTGACCCTAGACCCCAACTGAAGGTGAAACAATGGATATTGCAATGATCGGCCTTGGCCGCATGGGCGCCAACATGGCCCAGCGCCTGCATCGCGGCGGCCACCGCGTGGTCGGCTACGACCCGGGCGAAGGCGCCCGCCAGCGCGCCGCGGAGGCCGGCATCGAAGTAGTCGATTCGCTGGCCGCCGCGGTCGCCGCGCTGCCGGTGCCGCGCGTGCTGTGGTTGATGGTGCCGGCGGGCGAAACGGTCGACCAGACGCTCGGCCAGCTGACCCCGCACCTGGCCGAGGGTGACATCGTCATTGACGGCGGAAACTCCAATTACCAGGACTCGATCCGCCGCGCCAAGGCGCTGGCCGAGGACGACCTGGGCTACGTCGACTGCGGCACCAGCGGCGGCATCTGGGGCCTGCAGGAGGGCTACAGCCTGATGGTCGGCGGTGAGGCGAAGGTGGTGGAGCAGGTTGCGCCGCTGCTGCGCACACTGGCGCCGGCGGAGGATCGGGGTTGGGCACGCGTCGGTCCTCCCGGTGCGGGCCATTTCACCAAGATGGTCCACAACGGCATCGAGTACGGAATGATGCAGGCCTACGCCGAAGGCTTCGCACTGATGGAACGCAAGCAGGACATGGAGCTGGACCTGGCGCAGGTTGCCGAGGTCTGGCGCCATGGCAGCGTGGTGCGTTCGTGGTTGCTGGACCTGAGTGCCGAGGCGCTCAAGCGCAATCCGTCGCTGGATGGCATCGCCCCCTACGTGGAGGATTCCGGTGAAGGCCGCTGGACCGTGGCCGAAGCGATCGCGCTGGATGTGCCGGCGCCGGTGATCACGCTCTCGCTGCTGGAACGCCTGCGGTCGCGCGAGTCGAATTCGTTCACTGACCGCCTGCTGGCGGCGATGCGCAACGAGTTCGGTGGGCATGCGATCAAGAAGTCGTAAGCGCCAGGAACGTAGCCCTTCGGCGCTGCCGTGGGGTTCCGGGCCGCGGACCGCGATCAGTTCAGTGCGATGCGCCGGGCCTCGTAAGCGCTGTCCCTGCCAGCCTGCAGCAAGCGCATTACCTGCAGCGCCTGCAATGGGCTGACCGTGGGTTCACCGTCACCCTGCATCGCCGCAGCGAACTGGGCATACAGGCGGCGATAGTCGCCCGGCAGGTTGTCGACCGTGCTGCGTTGCACGTTGTCCTCGGCATCGCAGTACACCCGCTCGCCGTGACGCGGGTCGATGCCCCAGCCCGGCGCGCCCGGCGCAACGCCGCGGCGCAGCTGTGCTTCCTGTACGTCCAGGCCCTGCTTGATCCAGCTGGCGCGGCTGCCGTGCACGGCGAACCGAGGCGTCGGTGCCGCCACCAGCGAACCGGCATGGAGGATCGCGCGGTGCCTCGGGTAATGCAGCACCGCATGGAAGTAATCGATGCCGCTGCCGCCTTCGCGCTGCACCGCCAGGTCCGCGTCGATCGCCTGCGGCCAGCCGAACAGCACCAGCATCTGATCCAGCAGATGCGGTGCAAGGTCATACCACAGGCCACTGCCAGGCCCCTCCTGCTCCCGCCAGCGCTCGCGCACGTGCGGGCGGTAGCGATCGAAATGCGCATGGCATTCGGCGACTTCGCCGAGCGCATCTTCGGCCAGCAAGGCCTGCAGCGTCAGGAAATCGGCGTCGAAACGGCGATTCTGGAACACCGTGACGATGCGGTCTGCATCGCGCGCCGCCGCCAGCACGGCTTCGGCTTCGGCCACGTCCAGTGCGAAGGGTTTGTCCACCAGCACATGCTTGCCTGCGGCCAGCGCGGCCATCGCCAATGGTGCGTGCTGGTCATTCGGCGTGGCAATCACCACCGCGTCCACCGCCGGATCGTCGAATACGTCCCGGGGTGCCGCGCGCACGTGTACATCGCTGAACGTGCGCAACAGCAGGTCGCGCTGCGAACTGACCACGCTGTGCAGGGTCAGTCCCGGGGTGTGCTGGATCAGCGGCGCGTGGAAAACGCGGCCAGCAAGGCCGTACCCGATCAGGGCCAGTTGCAGGTCAGGGCGCATGGCAGTGCTCCGCGCAGATCAGGCATGCAGGGTAAACGACGGGGGCCAGGATCCAAAGCTGAACGGTTGCGTTGAAAGCCGGCGCGATTCACGGCGGCGTGACCGTAGCGCCACGCCTGCTGCACGGCGCTGCGGCCACACTGGCCCCACATTCCGCAGGAGGTAACACACGATGAACAACCCGACCCGTACGCTGATTGCTTCGGCCCTCACCCTGGGCCTGGCGCTGTCCTCCTCGGCTGCATTCGCCAAGGATCCGTCAGCCAAGAGTCCGCCTGCCACCGACCATTCGGCGATGACCCACGCTGATCGCCACGACTCCAACGAGCCGGTGACCGACACCTGGATCACCACCAAGGTGAAGGCCGACCTGCTGGCCAGCAGCAATGTGCCGGGCACCGAGGTCAAGGTGGAAACCGTGAATGGCGTCGTCAGCCTCAGCGGCACGGTGGCGACCCAGGCCGAGCATGACAAGGCCGTCACCACGGCCAAGGGCATCAAGGGCGTCACCCGCGTTGATGCCAGCGCGTTGAAGGTCAATGCGGCCGCCAAGCGCTGATCCCGGGCGCCGCCCCGTCGGGCGCTGCAATACAGCTGCATGACGGTGGAGCCGGGCCAGTCCCGGCTCCACCCATGATGTTTTCTGGACCGTTCAGCTGCCGGGGCCAGACGTTCCAGAGGTGTGACCGCCTGCGCTATATTGCCGGTTCCGCCGCAGCTGGGCCTGTCCGGGCCCATCCCTCTGCGGCCGTGCTGATGAGGAACTATGGCGCTGGTGTTCAGTGACGACATCTGGGATCGCTGGCGATTGCCGGCCTTGGCGCTGGCCGCCGCCGCGATCATCGTCGTGCCGTGGTTGACCCAGCGCAAGCTTCAGCGTGAGAACGAAGAAGCCATGGCCTGGGTGACGCATACGCAGGCGGTTGGCGTGGCGCTCCAACAGTTGCAGGCCGATGTGCGCGATGTCGAGTCGGCGGCGTTGACGCTGTCCAAGGGCGTGGACGCGCCCGGTCTGCGCGAGCGCATGGCCAAGGCCAACGAGATTCCCGGCCGACTCGCAGAGCTGGGCCGGATGACACGCGATAATCCTGAGCAGCTGATCCGCATCGGTCGCATCGAGTCCATGCTGGAAGGGCGGCTGGCGGTGGCGCGCGCGCTGGCCAAGGCCGAACCGAACAGCGATCAGCGCGCGCTGGTACAGGACCTGAGTACCCGTTACCCGATCCGCAGCGTGGTTGAAGAGCTGCAGAACAGCGAGCAGGCGCTGCTGGCCGAGCGGGCCGAACAGGCTGCGCGGCAGCGCAGGCAGACCGAATTCGTCTCGTGGAGCTCGCTGGTGGTACAGCTGGCGCTGCTTGGCCTGGTGCTCTGGCTGCTGCAGCGGCAGATCGGTCGGCGCCTGCAGGCCGAACGGCAGTCGCTGCGCTCGGCCGCGCGCGCTGCCTCAGTACTGCAGACCGTGCGTGAGCCGATCGTGCTGCTCGACCGCGAGCTGCGCGTGCAGCTGCACAATCCGGCCTTTGCCGAGTTGTACGGCCTGCAGGACGAACGTGCCGATGGCCTGCTGCTGGATGACGTCGGCGACGGCGCCTGGCGGGACGCCGTCGTGCGCCAGCGCCTGGTCGATGTGCTGCTGCGCGGTCGCGAGCTGTGGGACTTCGAGCACGAACAGCGCACCTCCGAGGGCGTGGTGCGCTACATGCTGCTCAACGCGCGGCGCATGCCGCTGCCGGATACCGACGATGAAGTGGTGTTGCTGACCGTCAGCGATGTCACCGTGCAGCGCGCCGTGCAGTCACGTGTGGAGGAACTGAACCGCCAGCTGGAAGGCAAGGTGGCGCAGGTCTCGGAGGTCAATCGCGAGCTGGAAGCATTCAGCTATTCGGTGTCGCATGACCTGCGCGCGCCGCTGCGCCACGTTGCCGGCTTCTCCGACAAGCTGTCGCGCCACCTGGGCGAGAGCGCCGACGAGAAGAGCCTGCATTACCTTGGGGTGATCTCCAGCTCGGCGCGGCGCATGGCGACGCTGATCGACGATCTGCTGGTCTATTCGCGGCTGGGGCGCGCAGCGATGCGCCAGCAGGCAGTGGACATGCAGTCGCTGGTGTCCGATACCCGCGCGATGCTCGATTCCAACCTGCAGGCCGAGGCTGAAAGCAGTGGCCAGGTCCATCACGTCGAATGGAACATCGCACCGCTGCCGATCGTGGTGGCCGATGAGAACATGATGCGCCAGGTGTGGCTGAACCTGCTCGGCAACGCGGTCAAGTATTCCAGCAACCGCGAACCGGCGAAGATCCGCGTGGATTACCAGCCGCAGCCTGATGGCGGCCATCAGTTCACGGTCAGCGACAATGGTGCAGGCTTTGACATGGCCTATGCCGGAAAGCTGTTCGGCGTGTTCCAGCGCCTGCACAAGGCCAGTGATTACCCCGGTACCGGCATCGGCCTGGCCAGCGTACGCCGCGTGCTGACCCGTCATGGAGGCCGGGTCTGGGCCGAAGCCGAGCCGGACGCCGGCGCAACCTTCCACTTCTACCTGCCTCCCGCGCTCGACGCGGACAAACAAGGTCCCTCCGCATGACGACTCTGCGCACCATCCTTCTTGCCGAAGACAGCCCGGCCGATGCCGAGATGGCGATCGACGCCCTGCAGGAAGCCCGCCTGGCCAATCCCATCGTGCACGTCGAGGACGGCGTGGAGGTCATGGACTACCTGCTGCGGCGCGGTACCTTCGCCAGCCGCGAGGAGGGCCTGCCGGCGGTGCTGCTGCTGGACATCAAGATGCCGCGCATGGACGGCCTGGAAGTGCTGCGGCAGATCCGTGAGCACGAGGAGCTCAAGCGCCTTCCCGTGGTGATCCTGTCGTCCTCGCGCGAAGAGAGCGATCTGGCCCGCAGCTGGGACATGGGCGTGAACGCCTACGTGGTCAAGCCGGTGGACGTGGACCAGTTCTTCGGTGCCGTGCAGACCCTGGGCAAGTTCTGGGCACTGATCAACCAGGCACCGGAACTCGAGTAAGCCCATGCCCCTGACCGGTCCCTCCCTCGGGGCACTGCGCATCCTGCTGGTGGAGGATTCGCCTGAAGACGCCGAGCTGATGTCCGAACAGATGCTGGATGCGGGCCTGGAAGCCCGCTTCGAGCGCGTTGAGAGCGAGGCGGAACTGCGCCAGGCGCTGGCCTCCTTCCAGCCGGATATCGTGCTGTCCGACCTGAGCATGCCTGGTTTCTCCGGCGACGATGCCTTGCGCATCGTGCGCGAGACGGCGCCGGATGTTCCCTTCATCTTCGTCTCGGGCACGATGGGTGAGGAGAATGCAGTGGCGGCGCTGCAGAAGGGCGCCAACGACTACATCATCAAGCACCAGCCGGCGCGCCTGCCGTCGGCGGTGGCCCGTGCGATCCGCGAGGCGCGCAGCGCGGTGGAGCGTTCGCGCGTGGAGACCGAGCTGATGCGCGCGCAACGGCTGGAAAGCCTTTCGCTGCTCGCCGCTGGCCTCAGCCACGACCTGCGCAACATCCTGCAGCCGCTGCTGATCATGCCGGACCTGCTGAAGGCGCGCACCGATGATCCGCAGCTGCACCACCTTGCGGATGTGATCGCCGAGTGCGGCCGCCGCGGTCATGAAATGGCGGAATCGATGTTGTCGTTCGTCCGTGGCTCGCGCAAGCCCAGCGAACGCGTGCAGATCGACGGCCTGTTCGACGCGGTGGCGCTGCTGCTGCGCAGCAACGTGCCCGATGCGGTGCGCCTGCACCTGCAGGTGGAGGATGAGGGCCTGGCGGTCGATGCGAACTACACCGAGCTGCAGCAGGTGCTGTTGAACCTGGCACTCAATGCGATCCAGGCAATGCCCAGCGGCGGCCGCCTGAGCCTGACCGCAAGCCATGCCGGCGAGCGCGACGGTGTGGACTGGATGCGCATCGCCGTGGCCGATGAAGGCATTGGCATGGATGCCGATACGCTCTCGCATCTGTTCAATCCCTTCTTCACCACCAAGGCGGACGGTACCGGCCTGGGCCTGATTTCCTGCAAGCGCATCGTCGAAGGTGCTGGCGGCAGCATCACGGTCACCAGCCAGCCCGGACAGGGCACCTGTTTCGAGCTGCGCCTGCCGATGCGTGACGCCATCGAGAGCGGCGAGCCGATCGAGCAGCTGGTGGCACTGGGCAGTGGCCAGTCGATCCTGGTGGTCGATGGTGAAGCCACGCGCCTGTCGCTGCTGGGCAACGCGCTGTCCAGCCAGGGATATCAGCTGCAGCTGGCCTCCGATGGCCCGGCGGCGTTGCGCTGGATGCAGCAGGAGGCGATGCCGGCGCTGGTGATCGCCGATGCCGGCTCCAAACTGCTGCCGGCCAGCCAGCTGCTGGGCGAAATGGCCGGACTGGGTTACCGGGGGCCGGCGCTGGTGCTGGAAGACGCGTCAGTGGACGTTCCGGCCGATGCATTCCCTGATGGCATCGAGGTGCATGTGCTGCGCAAGCCGTTGCAGATGCAGCAGGTGTTCCGCGCTGTGGCAGAGGCACTGGGCTGAATCTGCGTCGCCGGGCATGGCCCGGCGGCAGGTCACGCCGGCCGTTCCGGGGTCTCCCACGGGAAGCGTGGCAGGCTGCCCACGGCCTGTTCCAGCCGCCGTGACCAGTTCTGGTGGATGTCCGCGTACAGGGGCGAGTCCGCGCCCAGCCGCAGCTGCTGGGCGATCCGCAGCTCGCCGTCGCGCAGCAATGCCAGATCGATCGGCAGGCCGACCGAGAGGTTGGAACGGATGGTCGAATCCAGCGACACGATCGCCGTGCGCGCGGCGTCCTCAAGGCGCGTGGCCGGGCTGAGGATGCGGTCGAGGATCGGCTTGCCATACTTGGACTCGCCGATCTGCAGGTAGGGGGTCTCCGGCGAGGCGGCGATGGCATTGCCCAGCGGGTAGATCATGTACAGGCCGGGGCGTTCGCCGGCGACCTGGCCGCCGAAGATCAGCGTGGCCTGGGTGTTGACGCCGTCATGGCCGTGCTCGCTGTGGCCGCCGTGCACCTGGCTGTCCACCAGCAGGCGACCGACATAGGCCGCCGCTTCGAACAGATGGGTCATGTCGCGCAGGTTGGGCGTGCGCCGCTCGCCGGCGTCCCGGGTCAGGCGCGAGACCAGCAACTGGGTGGTGGCCAGGTTGCCAGCCGCCATCAACACGTAGGCCGCCTGGCCGGGATACTCGAACACGTGCAGCTTGCGGTGCACGCGCACATCGTCCAGCGAGGCATTGGTCCGGGTGTCGGCGGCGAAGACCAGGCCCTGGTCCACCTCGATTCCAACGCAATAGGTCATGTCGGTGCCCTATCATGTGCGTCCCGGATTGTAGGCAGGCCGCCGTGACGACGGCATGCCCACGCCCCCCAGACCCGTCACCTGAACCGCATGACCACCGTGCTCCTCAGCCTGGGCAGCAACGTCCAGCCCCGCCGCCATCTCCACGCCGCGGTGGCGGCCCTGCGCGAGCGTTTCGGCGCGTTGCAGGTGTCTCCGGCCTACCGCACGGCCGCGGTCGGCTTCGATGGCCCGGCCTTCCTCAACAATGGCGTGCTGATCCAGACCGATCTGCCGCTGCAGGCGCTGGATGATTGGCTGCACGCACTGGAAGACGCCCACGGTCGTGATCGCAGTGGTCCGCGCTTCTCCGACCGTACCCTGGACATCGACGTGGTGTTCTACGGCAACCACATCGTGGAAGGCCCGGGCCATCTGCGCATTCCGCGCCCCGAGCTGAAGCACGCCTTCGTGCTGAAGCCGCTGGCGGACATCGCGCCGGACTTCATCGACCCGGTCAGCGGCCTGGCCCTGGCGGCGCTGTGGCGCGCACACGCTCAGTTTGGCGAGGCATTCGAGGTGGTTGACCTGGAATGAGGGCCGCTGCGCTCGCCTACGTAGATCGGTAGCGCCGGGCCATGCCCGGCGGACTTCAACTCACCGTGCGTCCGCCATCCACGCGCAGGGTGTGGCCGGTGACGAAGCTGGCCTCGGCCACCAGCCAGTACACCGCCTCGGCGATCTCCTCGACCGTGCCGGTGCGTGCCAGCGGCGTGCGCGCCAGCAGGGCCTCGCGGGCGAAATCGTCCTTTCCCTGCTCGGGCCACAGGATCGCACCGGGGGCGACCGCATTGACCCGCACTTTCGGCGCCAGTTCCAGCGCCAGTGACCGGGTGGCCATCTCCAGTGCGGCCTTGACCATGGTGTAGGCCACATGGTCGCGCATCGGGTCGGTGCCGTGCAGATCGGTCAGATTGACGATGCAGCCCTGCTGGCGGCGCAGGTACGGCGCGGCCGCCTGTGACAGCAGCAGCGGTGCACGCGCATTGACCGCGTACAGCTCATCCATCGCTTCGGCGGTCACCTGGCCGAGCGGGGTGGGGAAGAAGTTGGACGCGTTGTTGACCAGCGCATCGAGGCGGCCGAAGTGGGCCACGGCCTGTTCGACCAGATCGGGCAGGGCGCCGGCATCGCGCAGGTCGGCCTGCAGGGCCAGCACACTGCCCGGACGGACGTTGTCCAGGTCGAAGGCGGCCTGCTGCAGCTCGGCGCTGGACGTGTTGGCATGCAGCACCACCGACCAGCCACAGGCGTGGAACTGGCGTGCGATGGCGGCGCCGATCCGGCGCGCGCTGCCGGTGATCAGGGCCACGGGGGCGGTTTCGCTCATCGAGGGTCCTCCAAGGCTCGGCTATCCTGTGCACCATTGTCACCGCATTCGAAGACGCCATGCAGCCTACCTTCCCTCTGCCCGATGCCGACGCCCTGGCCCACAGCGACCAGCTGGCCGCCGCACTGCGCGCTGAAATCCTCGCCCAGGGGGGCGCGATGCCGTTTTCCCGCTTCATGGAACTGTGCCTGTACGCACCCGGGTGGGGCTATTACAGCGCCGGTTCCAGCAAGTTCGGTGGCGGTGGTGACTTCACCACCGCGCCCGAGCTGGGCGGCCTGTTCGCCGGCAGCGTGGCCAATGCGCTGGCGCCGGTGTTCGCCCAGCTCGGTGCGCAGTCGCGGATGCTGGAACTGGGTGGCGGCACCGGTGCCTTCGCCGAAGCCGTGCTGCTGCGGCTGGCCGAGCTGGATGCGGTGCCTTCGCGTTATGCCATCCTTGAACCCAGTGCCGACCTGCGCCAGCGCCAGCAGCAGCGCCTGCAACAGGCGCTGCCGGCAGAGCTGGCCACGCGCGTGGACTGGATCGAGCGTCCGTTCGAAGAGGACTGGGAAGGTGTGGTGTTCGCCAACGAGGTGATCGACGCACTTCCGACCCCGCGCTTCCTGATCAGGGATGGCGAGGTCTACGAGGAGACCGTGGAACTGGACGCGGAGGGCAACTTCATCCGTGGCGCGCAGCCGGCCGATATTCTGCTCAACGGCGCCGTGCGCCACATCGAACGCTATCTCGAAAGGCCCTTCGCCGACGGATACCGCTCAGAGGTGCTGCCGCAGCTGCCGTACTGGCTGCAGGCAGTGGCTGGCGGCCTGCAACGTGGCGCGATGCTGTTCATCGACTACGGCTACAGCCGCAGCGAGTTCTACCAGCACGATCGCGACGACGGCACGGTGCGCGCCTTCTACCGCCACCACGTGCATAACGACGTGCATCGCTGGCCGGGCCTGCAGGACATCACGGCCTCGGTGGACTTCACCGCGATGGCCGAAGCGGGCCTGCACGGTGGCTTCGAGCTGGCGGGGTACTGCAGCCAGGCCAGCTTCCTGATCGGCAATGGCCTGGACCAGGTGCTGAGCCTGGCCGAGGAGCGTACCGATGAAGTGGGGCGCATCCAGCTGCGCGACCAGGTGAAGAAGCTGACCCTGCCGACCGGCATGGGCGAGCGCTTCCAGGCGATCGGCCTGCAGCGTGGAATCGACTTCGAGCCGGCGTTCGCGCTGGGCGATCTGAGCTGGCGCCTGTGAGCGCGACGCGCATGATCAAGCCGCTGCGGCGGCCGCGTCTATGGACTGCGCTGTGGGTGCTGGCCGTGCTGTTCGTGATCGTGGTCTGCCTGATTCCCCCGCCACCGATTCCCGTGCCGGAGAACGGCGACAAGGTCGAGCATTTCCTGGCGTACTTCATTCTGTCCGGCAGTGCCGTGCAGCTGTTCCGGCAAGGACGTCCGCTGCTGTGGGTCGGGTTGGGCCTGGTGCTGATGGGAATCGGCATCGAGTTCGCACAGGGGGCGCTGACACGCGACCGCATGGCCGACCCGATGGACGCCCTCGCCAACACGGTTGGCGTTCTTGCCGGATTGGGCCTCGCGCTGACCCCGCTGCGCGACCTCCTGCTGCGCTGGCGGGGCTGACACGCCTTCCCTGGTTGAAGTGGAACCGGGCATGGCCCGGCTCCACAGCCTTCCGGTTACTTCTGCAGCGTCACTTCGTCCAGCACCCACATCGCCGGGCGGGTATCACCGGTGAAGTTGATGCACAGGTCGTCGGTGCCATGCGTGCCCTTCGGCAGCGTCGCACGCAGGCTCACGAAGCCATCGGCATCGGGCGTGGCCGGCAGCGGGACTTCGGCCAGCACCTTGCCCGTGCAGCTGCCCCGGCGGATCAGCATCTCGCCGTGCGCGCGCCTGGCCTTCTCGAAGCGACGGTTCGGCTCGTCATGCGCCAGCTGGAAGTAGTAGGGGATGCGACCGGCGCGAACCTCCACGCTGCCGATGCCGTCCAGCTGCGCCTGTGGCCAGCGCCAGCAGGGCTGGAAGATGTCCACGTTGAAGACCGCGCGTGCGCCCTCGCGCGGGCCATCGTCTTCCAGGCGCAGTACCAGGCCCTTGTTGCCAACGCAGCTGAGCAGTTCGTCGCTGCGGCGGGCGAGCAGCGATTGCGGAGTGAACGCGGCTACGATGGGCTCTGCGGCCAGCATCCGGCCCTGGTAGAACGCTGCGGCCTGTACCGTGGCGGGCACCTTCGCGGTCAGCGGCTGCTGGTACAGCGGCGACTGCGCGGTCACCGGCTGGCCATCGGTGCTGTAGCGCACCTCGTAGCCCAGCGGGTTGGCCAGCGACACCGTCACCGTGCCTGCGGCGCGATCATCGTGGTACTCCACGCCCACTTCGAACGGCGTCTGTGCATAGGCGAGTCCCCATGCGCGGTAGCGCTGCAGCTGTGACGGCAGGCGTGCCAGGAAGTCGCGGAAGTCACGCTTCCCGGGCGGGCTCCAGCCGGTCTCGGCCACCGCCGCCAGGCGTGGGAACAGGTTGTGCTGCAGCCGCGCATAGCTGCGGGTGTGCTCGGTGAACATGTTCGCCTGCAGGCCGAGGATGTGTCCGCGCTTGTCGGCGGGCAGTTCGTCCGGCACCGGCTCGAAGTTGTAGAGCTTGCCGAGGTTGACCTGCGTGGGGCGGCCCGGCGGTTCATTGGGCGAGGCGGTCTGCAGGTAGTCCAGGTACAGGTAGCCGACCGGCGACATGATCACGTCATGGCCGGCGCTGGCAGCGGCCAGGCCGCCTTCGGTACCGCGCCAGGACATCACCGTAGCCTGGGGGGGCAGCCCGCCCTCGAGAATTTCGTCCCAGCCGATCAGGCGCCGGTCGTGTTCCTCCAGGAATGTCTCCAGGCGCTTGATGATGTGGCTCTGCATGGCCATCTCATCCTTGATGCCCAGCTCGCGCATGCGCTGCTGAATCTGCGCGGACGCCTCCCACTGGTCCTTTACGGCCTCGTCGCCACCCACGTGCACGTACTTTGCCGGGAACAGTGCGATCACCTCCTCCAGCACGTTCTCGAGGAAGCTCACGGTGCTGTCTTCCACGTTGAAGAGGTTGGGGAACACGCCCCATTCGCTGATCGGCTTCAGCGGCGTGCTGATCGAGCCCAGCTCCGGATAGGCGGCGATCGCGGCCGTGGCATGGCCCGGCACGTCGATTTCCGGAATCACCTGGATATGCAGCTTGGCTGCGTAGGCAATCACCTCGCGGATCTGCTCCTGCGTGTAGAAACCGCAGTACGGGTATTCCTGCTTGGTCACCGGATCGATGCCGCCATCGCCTGCGGGCAGGCGGCAGCTGCCGACCTCGGTCAGCTTCGGGTAGCGCTTGATCTCCATGCGCCAGCCCTGGTCATCGGTCAGGTGCCAATGGAAGGTGTTGAGCTTGTGCGCGGACATCGCATCAAGCACGCGCTTGATCTCGTCCAGGCTCTGGAAATGCCGCGCCGAGTCGAGCATGAAACCCCGCCAGGGGAAACGCGGCGCATCCTGGATCTGCACGGCCGGCAGCGCGCCCTGGCTGCCGCCGGTGGCCAGCTGGGCCAGCGTGGCGGCGCCGTAGAACAGGCCGGTCTCGTTGCCGGCCTGCACCAGCACGCCCTGCGCGGTGCTCTCCAGCGTGTAGCTCTCGCCGCTGTCGCGGAAGGTGGGAACGATCTGGAAGCGGATGCCGCCGGCCTTGGCCGCAGCCTTGCCGGTAGCCAGCACCAGGCGCGGGCCACCGCTGCGCGCCAGCAGGTCGGCGAACTGGGTGGCGACCCGCTGTGCGGCCTCGCCGTCTGCGTACAGCGCGGTCGTGGCGGACACAGTGATGCCACTGCCCTGGCCGGGCTGCACGCTGGCGGGGGCGGGAATCAGCATCAGGCTGTTGGCGCGCAGCTGCGGGCCAGGAGCTTCAGCGGCGGGCACCGGATCGGCGGCGAAGGCCGGCAGGGCCGGCAGCAGGGCAAACAGGCTGCCCAGCAGCAGTGCGCCGTGCATCCTGGCGCGGAAGGGCTTGACCATCGGAACGACTCCTTGGAACGGTGCGATGAACGCTATACATGAAAAACGCCGGGCCCGGAATGACCCAGGCCCGGCGTGCGTGCACGACTCGGCGATGACGCGGCCGATGGATCAGTACTTGAAGCGGAAGTTGAGGTAGTACTGGCGGCCGTTGCTGTAGAACGACGTCGGAATGGCCGCGGTCTGGTAGTACTTGTAGGTCGGGTTGTTGAGGTTCAGCGCATCCAGGCTGATGCTCAGCCAGTCGGTGGCCTTGTAGCTCAGCGAGGCCGACAGCGTGCCGAAATCATCCTGGTAGTACGGGTTGGTGCCCGACAGGCTGATCAGGAACGACGAGCGGTGCGTGTAGCTGACGCGTGCCCCGAAACGCTCGTTCTCGAAGTAGGCCCCCACGTTGTAGGTGTTCTTCGAGGTACCCAGCAGGTTGTGCGAACCGTCGGACCAGGTGTGGGCCGTGGTGCCGTTGGCGTAGGTGTAGTTGGCGTTGATGCCGAAGTACTCGCCGATCGGCTGCTCATAGGCCACTTCCACACCGGTGACCTTGCCGTCGGCATTGATCGGGGTGGAGATCTGGTAGGTCTCGAGCTGGTTGGTCAGTTCGCTGTACAGCTGGCGCGAGACCACGTCGAAGGCGATGTAGTCCTTCATGTCCATGTGGTACGCACCGACCGACAGCAGGCCGCGCGGCATGAAGTACCACTCCAGGTTGGCGTCGAAGTTGGTGGACAGGGTCGGCTTCAGGTTCGGGTTGCCACCGCCGCCGGTCTTGTTCAGGTCCGAACCCCACGACGAAGCGCCCAGGGCCGAATAATCCGGCAGGGTCTGGGTCTGCGACGCGGCCACGCGCAGCACCAGCCTGTCGTCCAGGTCGAACTTGATGTTGGCGCTGGGCAGGACGCGGTTGCGCTTGTTCTGGAAGGCGGTGCGCTCCCACATGCCGAACAGGCTGCTCACATCGGCATCGGCGGCATTGCTGACCGCGTTGTAGGTGTCGATGTCCTGCTTGATGTTGACATAGCGCAGGCCGACGTTGCCGCTCCACCAGTCGCCGCTGAAGTTGGCCTGCACGTAGCCGGCGAAGTTCTTCTCCTTCACCTTCCACTCGGCGCCGTAGTTGTGGCGGCCGGTGGGGCCATCGTTGCCGGCCAGCCAGGTGGAGTTGTTGATGATCGCGTTCTTCAGTGCATCCGGCGTGTAGTACCAGATGTTGCGCGGGAAGGTGCCGCCGACATCACCGGCGAAGCCGCTGGGATAGTTGGCGGTGGCGCTGCCCTGCAGTGCGGACCAGATGTCACCCGGGGTCGCACCTTCCGGCGAGAGCGCTTCGCGTTCGTGGTCGGCGAAGCGCACGCCGAAGTCCACGGAGTTCAGCACGCCGGTGCCGAAATACTGGCTGAAGTCCAGCGTGGCCCAGTCTTCCTTGTCTTCGGCGCGGACCAGCTGGTTGCCCCACGTGCCGAAACTGGTGACGCCGCTGGGGCTGATGTCGCCGCCGATGTTCCAGTCCACCGGCGAACCGGCGCCGTGCGTTGCCCAGCTGGCACCGCCGCCCTGGCCGAGCGTGACTTCAGCAATGAACTGGCGCGGGGTTTCACCGGTGCCCTTGGTGGTACCGGCCTGGAACTTCATGTCCAGGGTGTCGTTGATCTGCCAGTCGGCGTCGAACGTGACGTAGTTGGTCTTGGCCGTGGCTTCACGGTAGATCATGTCGTAGACACCGTAGTTGGTGCCCGGGACGCCCGCGTAGGTGGCATTGCTCAGCACGCCGTCGGTCACGGTGTAGCCCGGGTTCGGCGCCTGTGACTTGGCGAAGTTGCCGCCCCACAGCATGAAATTGCGGTTGTAGTTGTTGGCTTCCAGCTTGGAGGAGAAGCCGCTCAGCGACAGGTTCAGCGTATCGGTCGGCTTGAACTGGATGGTCACCAGCCCGCCCTTGCGTTCGCGGGTCTGTTCGAACAGGGTCGAACCCAGCAGGCCGGGGACGGCCACGCCGATCAGGTCCGGATTGGTGAGGGCCACCGGATCATCGGCGCCGATCCGGGTGAAACCGCCCGGGATTTCCTGCGCCTCGCGGCGGAGCTCGCGCTTCTGGTAGAAGGCCTGCAGCATCACGCCGAAGTTGTTGGCGTCATTCTTGTAGTTGAACAGCGCCGAGTACTGCGGGTCGGTCGACTTGGCCTGGTCCGAACGGACCGCACCCACCGAGGCTTCCGCACTGAAGGGCTTGGCGAACTCCAGCGGCTTGCGCGTGATGATGTTGACGGTACCGGTGGTGCCGCCATCCTGCAGCTTGGCCTGCGAGGACTTGTTCACCTCCACCGAGCTCACCAGTTCGGAGGGCAGCAGCGAGTAGCTGACGCTGCGGCCGACGTTGTTGCCCTGGCTGAGCACGAACCAGTCGGCCGAGCCGACGGTGTGGCCGTTGATCAGGGTCTGGGTCAGGCTCGGGCTGGTGCCACGCAGGCTGACGCGGTCGGCTTCATCGAAGCCGCCTTCGTCGGCGCTGGACGAACTGATGTTGACGCCGGGCAGGCGCTGCAGGGTGTCGGCCACATTGTGCGCCGGCAGCTTGCCGACGTCTTCGGCGGTCACCACTTCCACGCGCGCGTTGGCTTCGCGCTTGGTATCCAGCGACTTCTCCATCGAGCCACGGATGCCGGTGACGGTCACGGTGTCCAGGTCGGTTGCGGTCGGCGCAGCCTGCTGGGCATGTGCGCTGAAAGCGAGGCAGCTGACGATGGCGGCCGAAAGCAGGGTCTTGCGGGTGTTCATGATGTCTCTCCTCATCACTCGATTGGGTGCCGGCGGCGGTGTTCGGTTGCGGTTGCGTTGACGTGCGCGGGGCGGCGGCGATGTCCCGTGCATTGGCGTGCCACGTACTGCGTGCTGCGATTGCGTTGAAGCCTGTTGCGGTGTCAGGCGGCCGACTGCTGCAGGTACCAGCTGGCAGCACCGACCACGCCCAGCTGGCCGTGCTCGACCACTTTCACCGGGATGCGTGCCAGTGCTTCGCCCATCGGCCCCTTCTGCAGGTAGCGCTCGACGAAGGTGCTGGTGCGCAGGTACTCGCGGATCTGCGGCAGGATGCCGCCGGCCAGATAGACGCCCCCATGGGCGCCGTAGAACAGGGCCATGTCGCCGATGGTGCTGCCGAGCAGGCCGCAGAACACATCCAGCGCCTTGCGTGCGTGCGCATCAGTGCCGGCCATCGCCGCGGCGGTGACCGCGTCCGGACTGGCCAGGGTGGGCTGCTGTCCCTGCAGGGCGCACACCGCGCGGTACAGGTTCATCAGGCCGGGGCCGGAGATTGCGTGCTCGATCGACACGTGAGCGCGCTCGCGCTGCATGTGGCGGACGATGGCCATTTCCAGTTCGGTGCTGGCGGCCAGCGTCGGTTGCCCGGCTTCGGTAGCCAGCACGACCGGGCCATGGGCGGTCGGGATCCACAGTGCCGCACCCAGGCCCGTACCCGGACCGACCACCAGGGTCGGTCCGCGCGGGGCGCTTTCCGGCCCACACAGGTGCAGGACGCCGCTGGCGTCGACCTGTGCCGCGGCATAGGCCACCGCTTCGAAGTCGTTGACGATGTGGACCTGCTGTACGCCGACGTCGGCCTCGATCTGCCGCGCGGACAGCGGCCAGGGCACGTTGGCAGTGATGACCGTCCCGTCTTCGCGCGCATAACCGGCCGTGGCCACCACGCAATGCGCCGGGCGCGGGCCGTCGCCCAGGAAGTCGGACAGGATCGCACTCAGGCCGGCGTGGTCGGCATTGCGATACTTGCGGTATTCCAGCACCTGCACCGGATGGGCGGCATCGCCGCTGGCCTGGACCCGGGCGACACGCACATGGGTGCCGCCGACGTCGGCGGCCAGGAACGAGGGCGCGACGCGGGACAGGACATGGGCCGGGGCGGGATGGCTGGCGGTCACGCGGGCTCCTGCTGAAGAGGGGGCCGGATCCGAGGGTGAGGCCGGCTGTTGGGCGGAGTCTGTAACCCCGCTGACAACGATGTCAACGAGTTCGTGACACTTTCGTTGCTGCGGCGCAACGAATGGGGTGTGCGGTAAACGTTTCCATGGCGTGAACAGCGCCTTCACGCCGGAGCCCTTGCTGCACGGGGCTCAACGGCTCCAGCGCATTCAGCACGCGACCGCACGCGGCGGTTGCGCGATGCAGCATGGCCTGCGCTGCCCCGCGCAGGGAAGTTGACAAACCGCCGTTGTCCATCGAAAGAATGTGACAACGTTGTTCCCAGCCACTCTCCGACGCCGCGTTCTGCGACCGTCGCCGCAGGAGCCCTCCTGATGTCCGCCGTCCCCGCTGCAAGCGCGCGCCCGAACGTGGCCACCTCCATCGCCATCGTCGGCGTCCTGTTCTTCCTGATCGGCTTCTTCACCTGGCTCAACGGCCCGCTGATCACCTTCGTCAAGCTGGCCTTCGAGCTCAGCGAGGTCGGCGCCTTCCTGGTGCTGATGGTGTTCTACCTGTCCTATTTCTTCCTGGCCCTGCCGTCGTCGTGGATCCTGCGCCGCACCGGCATGAAGAAGGGCCTCAGCCTGAGCCTGCTGGTGATGGCCGGCGGCGCGGCACTCTTCGGTGAATTCGCGACGCAGCGCTGGTACCCCGGCGCGCTGGGCGGGCTGTTCGTGATCGGCAGCGGCCTGGCCCTGCTGCAGACGGCGATCAATCCCTACATCTCCATCCTCGGCCCGATCGAGACCGCAGCGCGTCGCATCGCGCTGATGGGCATCTGCAACAAGATCGCCGGCATGCTGGCGCCGGTGCTGATCGGCACCCTGGTGCTGCATGGCATCGGTGACCTGGACAAGCAGGTACAGGCGGCCGACGCGGTCACCAAGGTGGCCCTGCTCAATGAGTTCGCCGCCAAGATCCATGCGCCGTACCTGGCGATGGCCGGCCTGCTGGTGCTGCTGGCCGTCGCCGTATTGTTCTCGCCGCTGCCGGAGATCAAGTCCTCCGAGGCCAACGCCACCCCGACGGCCGCCGGCGCGGCCGAGCGCAGCAGCATCTTCCAGTTCCCGCACCTGTGGCTGGGCGTGCTCTGCCTGTTCGTGTATGTCGGCGTGGAAGTGATGGCCGGTGATGCCATCGGTACCTATGGCCACGGCTTCGACCTGCCGCTGGACCAGACCAAGATGTTCACCTCGTTGACCCTGGCGGCGATGCTGGCTGGCTACGTGGTGGGCCTGCTGCTGATTCCCCGGGTGGTTTCGCAGTCGCGCTACCTGACCGTTTCGGCGGTACTGGGCGTGGTGTTCTGCCTCGGTGCTTGGGTCACCCACGGCTACGTTTCGGTGGCCTTCGTGGCCCTGCTGGGCTTTGCCAACGCAATGATGTGGCCGGCCATCTTCCCGCTGGCGATCCGTGGCCTGGGCCGTTTCACCGAGACCGGCTCGGCGCTGCTGGTGATGGGTATCGCCGGTGGCGCGATCATTCCGCAGTTGTTCGCCGTGCTCAAGCAGCACATCGATTTCCAGCTGGTGTTCGTGCTGCTGATGGTGCCGTGCTACCTGTACATCCTGTTCTACTCGGTCATCGGCCACCGCGCCGGCCTGCCGCAGGAGCGCTGATAGGCGATGATGGACGGCAGCCAACCCCAGGGAAAACCCATGCGCAGAGCGACCATCAAGGACGTCGCGGAGAAGGCCAAGGTCTCTCTGAAGACCGTCTCGCGGGTGATCAACAACGAGCCCTCCGTGATGCAGGCCACCCGCGCACGGGTGCTGCGGGCGATCGCCGAGCTCGACTACGAGCCCGATCCGTCCGCGCGCAACCTGCGCAGCGGGACCACTTTCGTGATCGGGCTGGTCTACGACAACCCCAACCCGTACCACATCATCGGCGTGCAGAACGGCGTGCTGGCCGCGTGCCGGGAGACCGGCTTCGGCCTGCAGATCCATCCCTGCGACTCGAGCTCGCCCCTGTTGGCCGATGAACTGGCCGACTGGGTACAGCGCTCGCGCCTGGCCGGCCTGGTGCTGACCGCACCGATGTCCGAGCGCCGCGATCTGGTGCAGGCGCTGACCGCACGCGGCATCAAGCTGGTGCGCATCATCGCGGCGACCGAGGACCCGGCGGACGGAGCCTGCGTGTTCGTCGACGACCGCGAAGCGGCCTACGAGATCACCGAGCATCTGATCCAGCTGGGCCATCAGCGCATCGGCTTCCTGTGGGGTGGCAGCTCGCACCGCTCTTCCGGCGAACGTTATGCCGGCTACGAAGCGGCGCTGAAGGACTACGGCATGACCGTGGACAAGCATCTTGTGGTGCAGGGCGACTACACCTTCGACGACGGTTTCCGGGGCGCGCGCCGCCTGCTGGCGCTGCGCGAACCGCCCACCGCCATCTTCGGTTCCAACGATGAAATCGCTGCGGGCGTGCTGGCCGCTGCCAAATCGGCGGGGATGAACGTGCCCTACGACCTGTCCATTGCCGGCTTCGAGGACAGCCCGTTCTCGCGCCAGTCCTGGCCGCCGTTGACCACCGCCAAGCAGGCCACCGAGGACATCGCACGCCACGCCGCGCGCCTGCTGATCGCGCAGCTGCGCAGCGATGCCTATGACGACGCGCCTGCACCGCTGCACAACCAGGGCTTCGTGCCGCAGCTGGTAGTGCGCGGGTCGACTGCGCCGATGCGTCCCGCCGGCGCCCGCCCACTCCCTTCCGATCCTGCCTGAGCCCGCCATGTCGCTGTCCGACCCCACCTCCACCCTGATGTTCGCCGAAGCCGCTGAAGCGGCCGACGTCGTCGCCCGCCAGTTCTCGCGCAACCACGCCACGATGGAGACGCTGGCTGCCAGCCTGCGCGCCGCGCCACCCCCGTTCGTGGTCACCTGCGCGCGCGGCAGCTCCGATCATGCCGCCACCTACGGCAAGTACCTGCTGGAAACCCAGCTGGGCCTGGTGGTCGCCTCCGCCTCGCCGTCTGTGGGCTCGGTGTATGCCGCGCCGCTGCAGCTGCGCGGTGCACTGTTCATCGTCATCTCGCAGTCGGGCAAGAGTCCGGATCTGCTGCGCAATGCCGAAGCAGCCAAGGCCGCCGGCGCGCGCGTGGTCGCACTGGTCAATGTCGAGGATTCGCCGTTGGCGCAGCTGGCCGACACGGTGATTCCGCTGCATGCGGGCCCGGAGAAGAGTGTGGCCGCGACCAAGAGCTACCTGGCGTCGCTTGCGGCACTGCTGCAGCTGGCCACGTACTGGAAGCAGGACAGTGGCCTGCGCGCTGCGCTGGAGCTGCTGCCTGATGCGTTGCGCGAGGCATGGCAGTGCGATTGGACGGCGCTGGCCGATGGCCTGGTGGACGCCACCAACCTGTTCGTGCTCGGGCGTGGGCTTGGGCTTGGCGCGGCGCAGGAAGCGGCGCTGAAGTTCAAGGAAACCTGCAGTCTGCATGCCGAGGCCTACAGCTCGGCCGAGGTCAAGCATGGCCCGATGGCGCTGGTCGGCCGCGGCTTCCCGGTGCTGGCTTTCGCCCAGCCCGATGAGACCGGCGCGGGCACACGTGCCGTGGTGGAGGAGTTCTCAGCGCGTGGTGCGCAGGTATGGATGGCCGGCGCCGCAGGCAACCTGCCGGTGGCTGCCGCGCCGCATCCGTTGTGCGCTCCGCTGCTCACCGTGCAGAGTTTCTACCGTGCGATCAATGCGCTGGCGCTGCGCCGCGGGTTCAACCCGGACCTGCCGCCGCATCTGAACAAGGTCACGGAGACCGTGTGATGGCAACCGTGCTGCGCAATGCCCGCATCCTGGTCGGGGATGATTTCCGCGATGACCTGGCAGTGCTCATCGAGGACGGGAAGATCAGCGCGCTGCTCCCCGATGCCGCGCCGCAGGTGGGCCAGGCGGCCGAGCAGGTCGATCTCGGCGGCGGCTGGCTGCTGCCGGGTTTCATCGACGTGCAGGTCAATGGCGGTGGCGGCGCGCTGTTCAACAACACGCCGGACGTGGCGGCCCTGCGCACCATCGCGCAGGCGCACCGCCGTTTCGGCACCACCGCGATGCTGCCGACGCTGATCAGTGATGACGTGGCGGTGATGCGCGAGGCGATCGCCGCCTTGCGCGAAGCCATCGCTCAAGGCGTGCCCGGTGTCATCGGCATCCATCTGGAAGGGCCGTACATCGCCCCGGCACGGAAGGGGACCCACGACGCCAGCAAGTTCCGCGTGCCCGATGCGGAGGAGATCGCGCTGGCCGCCTCGCTGGACAATGGCGTGACCCTGGTCACCCTTGCGCCGGAACGGGTACCGCTGGAGTCGATCCGCGCACTGGTGGAGCGCGGGGTGATCGTCGCGGCTGGACATACCGCTGGAACGTACGAAGAGATCCGCGCCGGCCTGGATGCCGGCGTGCGCGGCTTCACCCATCTGTACAACGCGATGTCGCCGCTGCAGGGCCGGGAGCCGGGCGCGGTGGGTGCCGCGCTGGAAGATCGCGACAGCTGGATCGGCATCATCGTCGACGGCGTGCACGTGCATCCGGCCAGCCTGCGGGTAGCGCTGGCGGCCAAGCCACGCGGCCGCCTGCTGCTGGTGACCGATGCGATGCCGCCGGTCGGCGCCGATGATCCCAGCTATGTGCTGTATGGCGAGACCATCACTGCCGTCGATGGGGTGGTGCGCAACGCAGCTGGCGCGCTGGCCGGCTCGGCACTGGACATGGCCACGGCCGTGCGCAACACCGTGCACCTGCTCGGCCAGCCGCTTGCCGAAGCGGCGCGCATGGCCTCGACCTATCCGGCGCAGTTCCTCAATGTGGACGACCGGCTGGGCCACATCGCCGAGGGTTACCAGGCCGACCTGGTGCTGCTGGACGATGCCCTGCAGGTGCGGGGCACCTGGATTGCCGGACAGTACGAGGCCGCCTGATGAGTGCTGCGCCGTCAGCGCGCCTGGGCTCGATCGACGCCCTGCGCGGCATCACCGTGGCGGCGATGCTGCTGGTCAACAACCCGGGCGACTGGAGTGCGGTGTTCGCACCGCTACGTCATTCGGACTGGCATGGCTGCACGCCCACCGATCTGGTGTTCCCGTTCTTCCTGTTTCTGGTGGGCGTGTCGATGGCCTTCAGCGTGGCACCGCGCGCGCTCGATGCTTCGAAGCGACCCACACTGGCGCGTGGCGTGCTGGAGCGCGCGTTGCGCATCCTGGTAGCCGGGGCGTTGTTGCATCTGCTGATCTGGTGGGCGCTGGATACGCATCACTTCCGCATCTGGGGCGTGCTGCAACGCATCGCGGTGTGTGCGGCGCTGGTTGGCCTGCTGGCGGTGTATGCGCGGCTGCACGTGCAGGTCGGGGTGCTTGTCGGGCTGCTGGTGGGCTATACCGTGCTGCTGCTCGGCCTCGGTGATCTGGCGCCATGGACCAACCCGGCCAGCCGTCTGGATACCGCGCTGTTCGCCCCGTGGATCTACCAGTGGCACGCCGATACCGGGCTTGGCCATGACCCGGAAGGGCTGCTGAGCACGCTGGGCGCGCTGGCCAGCACCACCCTGGGCCTGCTGGCCGGCGCACTGCTGCGCAGCGGTCGCGCCGTGGCGCTGGCAGGAGTGGGCGCCGCAACGGCAGTGCTCGGCCTGCTGCTTGCCATTGTGCTGCCGTTGAACAAGCAGCTGTGGACGCCCAGCTACGTGCTGTGGACCGGAGGTCTTGCGGCGCTGGCCTTGTGGCTGGCGCATGTGCTGATCGACCAGAAGGGCTGGCCCGCGTGGGGCCGTCGTTTTGGGGTCAACGCGATCACCGCGTACCTGGGGGCCTCGGTGATGTCGGTGGCATTGTTGGCAACCGGCGCCTGGGGCTGGGTCTGGCAGCAGCTGGCGGCGGCGATGCCGGGTGCGCAGGAGCTGGCGTCGATGCTGCAGGCCCTGGCCTTCGTCACCCTGTGGTGGGGCGTCGCGTGGTGGCTGGACCGGCGCAGGATCTATCTCAAGATCTGACAGCGCCGGGGTATGGACGCACCTGCGGTGGAGCAGGGCCAGCTCGGCTCATTGCTCGCCGGGGACTGCCGCTGCGGGCTCCACCAGCGCCCCCGCGTGATCGGCCAGCACCTGTACCGCGTGCAGCAGCCCTTCTTCCACCTGCGGCGGGCAGTGCGCTCGGGCATCGTCCATCTCCCGCGCCGCCTGCGCGGCCAGCAGCAGTCCTGCGCAGGAAGACACTGCGGCCAGGCAGCGCGTAGCGCCGGCCAGATCACGCGCCCTCGCTTCCGTGATCCGCGTTTCGGGCCAAGGTTGGCCGTTGGCACCGTCGCCGCGCGCGATGCTGCGTAACCGGGCGAAGAATGCAGGCTGCGGCACGTTCTCGTGGGCTGCGGCCAGCGCATCTTCCAGGATGTCGGCGGCAGCGGCGGGCAGCCGCAGCCCAGGCAGGGCGTCGCCCAGCAGCGCGTGCAGGCGGGGATGGGTGGGATGGGGCAGGGTCATGGCAGCAACCTCTCAGGCAAGTCCACCTGCAGGACGCAAGGTGGCGGGCGGTGCGGGTTGGCGTGCCGGTGAAGCTTTTCAACGGAGAAAAAGCCGGCGGATCCGGAGATCCCCACGCACCGCCCGCCGCAGAACGACGGAGGGTGCACTATTCGGGCCCGCGATGTTGTCGCAAGCCCGCCGCTGAAAAGCTTCATTCGGGACGCCAATCCCGGCCAGCACGGGGGCGCTGGCAGATGCCACCGTCGCGCGGTCTACAGCGCGATGACATGGGCAAAGTTGCAATGTGTGTGTTCGTATCGGCTGCCTTCCTCGCGCCCGGAGCGCCGTGTCGGCATCGCGCAATGCCTGCGCTGCCAGCCAGTCCAGATGCGACAACCTGCGCGATGGCCGTGCCGATCATCAACCCGCTATGCTGGGCGCCTGACTCAACGGCAAGGAACGTCGTATGCAGATCTGCAACGGAGTGCGGCGCGCGGGTGCGACGGTGGTCGTGCTTTGGGCTGCGCAGACGATGGCCGCAACGGCCTCGGCATCCGCGGTTGAACTGCCCTCACCGGAGGCGCAGGTGCAGATGCTGCAGCTGCTGGAGGCGCGCGCGCTGTATCGCGACCGTGTCGATTGGGCCGGTGTACGCGCGACGCTGGCCGCCGCAACCGATGATGCTGGCCGGCGCCAATTGCTGGATGACGCCGCTACCCGCAGCACGGGCGGCCATGGCCGCTGGATTCCGCCCAGCCTGCAACGCCAGCGTTCCGGGCGTGCGCAACGCTTGAAGGCCGGCCAGGATGCGGCATCGCCAAGGCCGTGGCAGGCCGATGCGCGCGTCGGTGTGCTGCGGGTGAGCCCATTCCTGGACGATCCTCAGGCGGGCGAGAAGGCACGGTATGACGCTCGCAGAACCTACGCGCTGGCGCTGCAGCACCGCATCGTGGCCTTGGATGACGGCACGCGGTGCGGCTGGGTGGTGGATCTGTCCGGCAATGGCGGCGGCAACATGTGGCCCATGCTGCTGGGACTGCTGCCGTTGTTGCAGGGCACCCCGGATAAGGAAGGGGCCGTGATCGGCGGCTTCCGCAGCGCCGAAGGGCAACGGCCGTGGCGACAACGCGACGGAGAGGTCCTGGATGGCGCGAATTCGCGGCTTCGCTCGCGCCAGGCGGCCTATGTGCTGCGCGGCGGTTCCGCACCGGTTGCGGTGGTGTTCGGCCCCCGTACCGCCAGTTCGGGCGAGGCCGTGGCGCTGGCCTTCCGCGGCCAGCCCGGCAGCCGCAGTTTCGGCCAGCCCAGTGCAGGCTATTCCACCGGCAATCAACCCGTGCCCCTGGTGGATGGCAGCATGCTGCTGCTGACCGTCAATATCATGACCGACCGCCAGGGGCAGGGTGACGGTCGCCAGCTGCAGCCGGATCAGCCCACCGCCCCCGGAGCGTCCGGTCTGCAGGCCGCGCAGGACTGGCTGCTGGCCCAGCCCGCCTGCTCGGGGCGTTGATCTGCACGCAGGAAGGTGAGCCGTGGGAGGCGCCGCTGACACCGGTTCATCGCTCGAGGGCCCGGCCTGTTAAAGTCTCTCCTGCAATCACGTAGCGGAAGCGACCATGGACCACGACACCCCGTTCGAACCCCTCAACGACCTCGAGGTGCGCCTGCTGCAGGCCCAGGATGGCACGCTGACCGCGTCGCAGTTCCTCGATGGGCTGCTGACCTCGACGGCGTTCGTGCTGCTGGACAAGGCCATCGGCGAAGACGGCGCATGGGATGAGAGCATCTCGCCCCTGGTGCTGACCAGCGAGAGTGGCGAGCCGATGTTCGCGGTGTTCACCGCCCCCGAGCGTGCCGGCCTGTGGCACGAACAGCTGCCGCAGTTCGCGCATGCCATGCCGATCGCGGTGCATGCGCTGCTGGCCGGAATCGGCGACGGTGTCGGCCTGGTGCTGAACCCCGGCCTGGACGTGGGCATGGAGATGATTCCCGATGCCGTGGCGCAGTTGAAGCAGCGCGCTGCTGCGATCACGCGGGGCATGGCGCACTGACCACACCGATGCCGGTGGTAGATCCGGATGCGCTCACATGTGGTGTCGCATAAGGACCGGGTTTGCCGCTGAGAAGTGATTCGACGATCACTTTGAGGTTTTCATCGACAGAGAATTGGCATTGCTGTGCGTGAGTCTCGGCGCTGGCATGTCTGCGTTGTCGTCTTTGACTCTTTCTTCTGTGCCCTGCAGCCGAACAGTCTGGCCCGTTTCAAGCCGGACGCGCGTTGCTCATGGAAGGACTTCCGCATCACCTCCGTCATGCGACGTTGCTCGCGGCGCTTGCAGCGCCGCGAAGCGACGATCGCTTTCTCAGGTTGCACACCCCCTGCGGCACTGACGTGCTGGTGGCCGAAACGCTGGATGGCGTCGAACAGATCGACGGCATCGGTTTCCAGTGGACGATCACGGCGCTGTCGCTGGATGCGGGCCTGCCGCTGGGCCCGCTG